>NZ_CP042464.1:1201428-1501785 GCF_015074785.1 Segatella copri | reverse complement strand
ATACGTATGCTTCCTGCTTGATTTTCTCGGCTGGCTTGCTGACGGCAAGTTTGATTTCTACCGGATTCTTGAGCAGGGTCTTAGCCAGTTCTTCTATCTTCTCAGGCATGGTTGCCGAGAACATGATGGTCTGGCAGGTCTTTGGCAGTTTTGCCGCGATGGTCTTGATGTCGTCAGAGAAACCCATGTCAAGCATGCGGTCGGCCTCGTCGAGGATGAAGAAGCTTACCTTGCTGAGGTCTACATTGCCCAGAGAGATATGGGAGATGAGACGGCCCGGGGTGGCGATGACTACATCGGCGCCCATGCGGAGGCTGCGCAACTCCTGATCGTAACGGTTGCCGTCGTTGCCGCCGTATACGGCTACGCTGCTCACGCCCTGCAGGTAATAGCCGAAGCCTTGCATCGCCTGGTCTATCTGCTGGGCGAGTTCGCGGGTTGGTGACATGATGACGCAGTTGATGGCGTCTTTAGGATAACCGCCGTCATCGAGTTTGCTCAATACTGGGAGCAGATAGGCTGCGGTTTTGCCGGTTCCGGTCTGGGCTACGCCCAAGACATCGTTACCTTCTAATATCTCTGGAATGCACTTTTCCTGTACTGGAGTGCATGTGTCGAAGCGCATGTCATATAATGCGTCGAGCACGTTGTCGTTTAAATCTAATTCGTCGAAATACATTCTTCTATAGTTTATAGTTTACGGTTTATAGTTTATAGGGGGGGCACGGCTGCTATAAACTATAAACTCTTAATTATTAATTGATAATTACCTCGGTGCCTTGCGGTAGCAGAAGTAGGCTACGATGGCGAAGAGGAAGTTTGGAAGCCACGCTGCCAGAACAGGCGGGAAGTTGGCCTGGATGGCGAAGGTGGCAGAAACCGTCTGCAGCATGATGTAGCCGAAACTCAGCGCAAGACCAACGCCCAATGCTGCTCCCATGCCGCCCTTGCGCTTGCGGGCTGAGAGGGAGACGCCGATGATGGTGAGGATGAACGAGGCGAAGGAAGCGGCGATGCGCTTGTGGTATTCTACCTTGTACTGCACTACGTTGCCCGAACCGCGGTTGATCTGCTTGGAGATGTAATCGCGGAGCTCAGGACTGGTGAAGGTTTCCTGCTGACCCTTGGAATAGACCAGGTCGGTAGGTTCCATCGCGATGATGGTGTCCTTCTGGGCTCCGCTCGTAATATGCTCCTTCATGCCCTGGAGCTTGCGGATTTTCCAGTTGCTCAGCTTCCAGTGATACTTGCTGTCGGAAATGGTGTCGTACTGGATGTCCATCGCTGTAAGGTGGCTTACGAGTTTCTTGTCCTGGAACTTGTCGAGGCAGAATCCGTAGCCGCGTTTCATGCTGTTGTCGTAATGCTGCATATAGGCAATCACTCCCTTGTCTACCTGCAGCTGTACATTCTCGGCACTGGTATTCTTCTTCTTGTTCTTGTACATCGTCTCGAAGTTCTGCCTGATGACGGTTCCGTGGGGAATGACGTAGGCTGAGAGCCCGAAGGAGAGGGCTGAGAGCAGCACGCAGGTAATCATGTATGGGCGAAGGAGACGCTTGAAGGATACTCCCGACGCCAGGATGGCGATGATTTCGGAATTGCTTGCCAGCTTGGTGGTGAAGAGAATGACCGCCACGAACACGAACAGCGCACTGAAGAGGTTGGCAAAATAGGGCACGAAGTTGGCGTAGTAATCGAAGATGATTGCGCGCGCCGGTGCATGGTGCTCTGTGAATTTTGACAGGTTCTCGTTGAAGTCGAAGACGATGGCGATGGAGATGATCAGGGCGATGGAGAAGAAATAGTAGCCCAGAAACTTCTTGATAATGTACCAGTCGAGCTTCTTGATGTACCTGAACGGGTTAAGAAACCGGAATATGCGCAGGAACCGGAGCTTGTGAGCCAGCCAGCGCACAGCCCTGATGAGCCACCCGAACTTGCGGGAAGCCCATCGGCCGGTGCGGTAGAGCCGGCGGTGTTTTCTTATTTTCTTAAAATCTTTCATGATGCTTGCTTACTTAAATTCTTCGGCCAAGCTGGTCGATGATGGAATTCTTCCATGCCACGAAATCGCCCTGCTCGATATGATGGCGGGCATCGGTCACGAGGCGCAGATAGAAAGAGAGGTTGTGGATGCTGGCTATCTGCATCGCCAGCAGCTCCTGGGCCTTGAAGAGGTGGTGGAGGTAGGCCTTCGTGGTTACGAGGTCGATGTCGCAGCCGTCTGGATCTACCGGACTGAAATCTTTCTCCCACTTCTTGTTGCGCATATTCATCGTGCCCTGATAGGTGAAGAGCATGGCGTTGCGGCCGTTGCGGGTCGGCATTACGCAGTCGAACATGTCTACGCCGCGCTCGATGGCTTCGAGGATGTTCTGCGGGGTTCCTACGCCCATCAGATATCTCGGCTTGTCTTTCGGCAGGATTTCGTTCACTACTTCTATCATCTCATACATCACCTCGGTAGGCTCTCCTACGGCAAGTCCGCCGATGGCATTTCCGTCGGCTCCCTTGTCGGCAATGTATTTGGCTGCTTCGCGGCGCAGGTCCGGGAAGGTGCAGCCCTGAACGATAGGGAAGAGGCTCTGCTGATAGCCGTAGAGGGGCTCGGTTTCGTTGAACCGCTTGATGCAGCGGTCTAGCCAGCGCTGGGTGAGCATGAGGCTATTCTTGGCGTACTGGTAATCGCTCTGTCCCGGTGGACATTCATCGAAGGCCATCATGATGTCGGCTCCGATGATGCGCTCGGTGTCCATCACGTTCTCCGGTGTGAAGAAGTGCTTGCTGCCGTCGATGTGGGAGCGGAACTCGCAGCCTTCTTCCTTGAGCTTGCGGATGCCGGTGAGCGAGAAGACCTGGAAGCCGCCGCTATCGGTGAGGATAGGACGGTCCCAGCCGTTGAACTTGTGCAGTCCGCCTGCTGCCCTGATGACGTCAAGACCTGGGCGCAGGTAGAGGTGATAGGTGTTTCCGAGGATAATCTGTGCCATGACCTGCTTCTTGAGTTCCTCGAAGTGGACGCCCTTCACGCTTCCTACGGTTCCTACGGGCATGAAGATTGGGGTCTTGATCTGTCCGTGGTCGGTGGTGATGATGCCTGTACGCGCATCGCTTGCTTTATCTGTTACTTGTAATTCAAATTTCATTTCTTTTCTTTTTTATCATTTTTCTCAATGCTGAAGTCTGCTGGGTTTTTCACCTTCTCATCGGTCAGCGCGAACTGCCAGACGTCAGCCACATTCTCTACATAGTGGAAGTCTACGCCCTTGAGATATTTCTCTGGTATTTCCTCTACGTTCTTCTGGTTCTCCCTGCACATCACGATGTGCTTGATTCCTGCCCGCTTGGCTGCCAGAATCTTCTCCTTGATTCCGCCTACCGGGAGCACTTTTCCGCGGAGGGTAATCTCGCCGGTCATGGCTGTGTTGGCACGCACCTTGCGCTGGGTGATGGCTGAGGCGATGCTGGTGGCGATGGTGATTCCGGCAGAAGGACCGTCTTTCGGAGTGGCTCCCTCAGGCACGTGGATGTGGATGTTCCACTGCTCGAAGATGCGGTAGTCTACCTGCAGCAGGTCGATGTGCGACTTGACGTATTCCAGCGCGATAATGGCTGATTCCTTCATCACGTCGCCCAGATTTCCGGTCAGGGTGAGCTTGCCTGCCTTGCCCTTGCTGAGCGAGGTTTCGATGTAGAGGATTTCGCCGCCCACTGAGGTCCAGGCTAGTCCGGTTACCACTCCTGCATAGTCGTTGCCCTGGTAGATGTCGCGGTTGAACGGCGGATTGCCCAGCAGGTCTTTTACTTCGGCAGGGGTGATAGTGTAGTTCTTCAGCTCCTGGTTGCAGGCAAGTTTGTAAGCCATCTTGCGCAGACTCTTGTCAATCTGCTTCTTCAGCTGTCTTACGCCGCTTTCCCGGGTGTAGTGCTCGATGATGAACTCGAGGGCATTCTTGTTGAAGCTTACCTTCGGCGAAACCTTGTCGAGTCCGGTGCTTTCCAGCTCTTCCGGTACGAGATGGCGCTTGGCAATCTCTGTCTTCTCTTCGGTGATGTAGCCGCCTACTTCTATCAACTCCATACGGTCGAGGAGCGGACGCGGAATGACGCTCAGGTCATTGGCTGTGGCGATGAAGAGCACCTTGGAGAGGTCGTAATCCATATCGAGATAATTGTCGTGGAAGGCATTGTTCTGTTCCGGGTCCAGCACTTCGAGCAGGGCTGAGGCAGGATCGCCGTTGAAATTGCTCTGCGCCACCTTGTCAATCTCGTCGAGGATGAATACCGGATTGCTGCTGCCTGCCTTCAGCATGTTCTTGATGATGCGGCCCGGCATGGCTCCCACATAGGTGCGGCGGTGACCGCGGATTTCGGCTTCATCGTGCAGACCGCCCAGCGACATGCGTACATACTTGCGCTTCATGGCTGCTGCGATGCTCTTGCCCAGACTGGTCTTTCCTACGCCCGGAGGACCATAGAGGCAGAGGATAGGACTCTTGCCGCCGCCGTTCAGTGCTCTTACGGCGAGGAATTCCAGGATGCGCTCCTTCACATTCTCCATGCCGTAGTGGTCGTGGTTCAGAATGCGCTTGGCACGGGTCAGACTGAGGTCGTCCTGGGTGTAGGAGTTCCAAGGCAAATCTACCATGGTCTGCAGGAATCCTATCTGTATCGAATAGTCAGGACTCTGCGGGTTCAGGGTGTCGAGCTTGGCAATTTCTTTCTTGAAGATTTTGGCAGTTTCCTCGCTCCAGTTCTTCTGTTTCGCCTTCTCCAGAATCTCCTTCTTCTCCGGACTGGCGTTTCCTTCTCCCAGTTCTTCCCTGATGTTCTTGATCTGCTGCTTGAGGAAGTATTCCTTCTGCTGTTCATCGAGGTCGTAGTGGGTTTTGTTCTCAATCTCAGTCTGGATGCGTAGCAGATGGCGCACCTTGTTCAGGGATCTGATGGCAATCATGATGCGCTCGCTGAGATTTTCCTCTTTCAGCATCTTGATTTTATCCTCGATTGAGAAAGGGAGGAGGGAGCACATGAAGTTGCACTGCATGTGAATGCTCGAGAGTTCGTTGATGGCCTGGATGGCATCATCATTATAGTTGGCGTTTGATTTGATATAGTCTGTCGCTTCGTAATGGAAGTTCTCGTAGAGCATTCTGAAGAGTTCATCGTTGTTCTCGTCAGGCCATTTCTCCGGAAGACTTTTTACGTCAATTACTGTGTAAGGCTCTTTTTGAACGAGATGTTTCATCTGACATCTGCCCAGACCCTGGATGATGATGCTCATCTGGTCTGTGCCAGGCATCTTGATCACCTTGATGAGTTTGGCGAAGACGCCTACAGGGTAAAGGTCTTCTTCGTAGGGCAATTCTGTGTCTTTATTCTTCTGGCAGAATACACAGAATGTGGTGTCTGGCTTCTTTTCCAGCATCCGGACGAGATTCAGACTTTCCTTTCTGCCCACAACGATAGGGGTCATGTTGGTAGGGAAAACTACAATATCTCGCATGCAGAGGGTAGGGTACAAACCTTCTTCCTGGTCTTCGATCAGGGTTTTCGGGTCGCCCTCGTAATCTGCAATCATTTGTATTCGGGTACTTGTTCTTCTATTATCCATTTTTTTGTTATGATTTCTATTTTCCGTGCAAAGGTACTCATTTTTTGTGAAATATCGTGGAAGATGATAGATTATTTAATAATAAAATTGCTTTTTCTATATATTAGTACCCGTTTTTATAGATGTAAGCAGCTGCTTTTGCAGGTGGAAGTGGCAATTTCTGCTGTTTGCGATAAAATAAATCGGCGGCGGCTTCGTTTTCTTCTGTAAAGAGACAGAAGAATTTATGGGTAATTTTCGATTTAAACAGTTTGAGATAGAGCAAGACCGTTGTGCCATGAAGGTGGGAACTGACGGCGTTTTGCTGGGTGCATGGGCGCAAGGTGGCAGGCGGATTCTGGACATTGGCTCCGGAACGGGACTGATTTCGCTCATGATGGCGCAGCGTTTTCCTGAAGCTGAGGTCGTAGGGATTGATATGGATGCTGATGCCTGCGGACAGGCGAGGGAGAATGTGATGGCAAGTCCGTTTCGCGACAGGGTGGAAATAGAATGCTGCAGACTGCAGGATTTCGGGGGAACTTCGAAAACTGCTGAGGCTTTGGAAACTGCTGAAAGTTTGAAGGCTGCCGGTGTTTTTGATGCGATAGTGAGCAATCCTCCGTTCTTTGTAGATAGTTTGAAAAATCCGGACAGTAAGAGAACGATGGCGAGACATACGGACAGTCTTCCGTTCCGCGATTTGTTTGCGGGTGTAAAACGGTTGCTTTCTGATGACGGCATTTTCTCTGCTATTGTTCCCGTAGAAGTAGTGGAGCAGTTTGTTGCAGAGTCTTGTATATTAGGTTTTTATCTTATACGGAAGTGTGGTGTAAAGACGGTGGAACGCAAGCAGCCAAAGCGCTTTATGCTGAGTTTTGCCAAGCATCGCATTTCGCCTTATGAAGAGTGTGTTGAAACGATGATGGATTCGCAGGGAAACCGCTCGGAATGGTATAGGAAAATAACGGAAGAATTCTACCTTTGAGGAATGTTGAATGTTGAGTGTTGAATGTTGAATGAACACTCCCTCTAAATTCAACACTCAACATTCAACACTCAACATTCCCTTAAAGGTTCAGCTTCTTCTGTACCAGTTTGCTGATAGCTTCTACTCTTTTGCTCTGGCGCTGGATGTCTTTATGAATATCATCGCGCACGGCATTGATGTCGTTGAAGAAATCGGCAAAGGCAGACTGAAACATGTTCGGCTTGCGGTCGTTCTTGTTCGCAAATGGGTTCACCAGCATCTTGATTCCCTTTTCTTCCAGGTGAACATCAATCTCTGCCCCCGTCATCACAGGGTCGCCATCATAATGGATTACGCCTGGCTGACTGCGGGTGATATGGAGCTTCTTGCAGCGGAACGACTTGATCTTCGAGTTCTTGTCCAACGTCTTGTTGAACATGTCGAAACTTACCTGAGGCGCCTCGATAACATCGAACGGTTCCATGATGACGACATCCATCAGACCGTCGCTCATGGATGCTTGAGGGGCAATATAGGCATTGTTGCCATACTGAGATGCGTTGGCACAGGAAATGAGGAACGCCTTATACTGCTTGGTGCCCGTCTCGTCCTCCAGCGTGTAAGTCTCAGGCTTATACTTCAATCCCTCGCGCAGGATATTTTCAGCATAAGTGATAGGACCACGCTTGCCGCTCTCGGCAAACTTCATGCTGACGAAAGCGTCAAAGCCCATGCCGCAGGTGCAGAAGAACGGGTGGTCGTTGATGACACCATAATCCAAATCTCTAATCTGGCATTGGTTGATGACCTCTATGCATTTCTTCAGGTTCATTGGGAGCAGCAGATGTCTTGCCAATCCGTTGCCCGAACCGCAAGGCAGAATGCCGAGGGCAGTATCGGAGTGAACCAGCGAGCGGGCTACCTCGTTGACGGTGCCGTCACCACCAACCGCCACAACCACATCTACATGGTTGTTCTTCGCTTCGGTAGCAATTTCCGAAGCGTGCCCAGCTCTTTCAGTCATTCTTATCTCGTACTCAAAAAGCTCTTTGTCCAAAACAGAATCTATCAGACTCGGAACTGCCGCCTTGCTGGCTGTTCCTGAAATCGGATTCATGATGAAAAGTATCTTTTTCTTCATTATATAGTCAAGAGTTTGTAAAATTTAGGCTGCAAAAGTAATAAAAATACCCAAAATAACAAGAAATATCGATTAAAAAAACTATAAAAGTAAACTTTCTTATAAAAAAAGCCGTTTATTGAGTTCTTTTTTGTATCTTTGCACCCTGAAAGTTAGAAAAGTATAAAAAAAGATAATAAAGTACACCTATTAATAATGGGACAATTACAAGAAAGATACAAGAATTATCGTGAACCTCAGAAGTATATGGCTGCCGGTGTGTATCCATATTTCCGCGAGATCACAAGTAAGCAGATGACAGAGGTAACCGACATCGATGGTCATAAGATTCTGATGTTCGGTTCTAATGCTTATCAGGGTTTGACTAACGACCAGCGTGTTATTGATGCAGCTAAGGCTGCGCTCGACAAGTATGGTTCTGGTTGTGCAGGAAGCCGTTTCCTCAATGGTACGCTCGATTTGCACGTGCAGCTCGAAAAGGAGCTTGCTGAGTTTATGGGCAAGGATGAAACTTTGTGTTTCTCTACAGGATTCTCTGTTAACCAGGGTGTCTTGGCTTGCGTAGTAGGTCGTAACGACTATATTATCTGCGATGACCGCGACCACGCAAGTATCGTAGATGGCCGCCGCCTCTCATTCGCTACCCAGCTCCACTACAAGCACAACGATATGGAAGATTTGGAGCGCGTGCTCTCTAAGCTCCCTCAGGAGGCTATCAAGCTTATCGTTGTTGACGGTGTGTTCTCTATGGAGGGTGACCTGGCTAACTTGCCTGAGATTGTAAAGCTCAAGCATAAGTACAACTGCTCTATCATGGTAGACGAGGCTCATGGTCTTGGCGTATTCGGCAAGCAGGGTCGTGGTGTATGCGACCACTTCGGTCTGACCGACGAGGTAGACCTCATCATGGGTACATTCTCCAAGAGTCTGGCTTCTATCGGCGGTTTCATCGCATCAGACAAGGATACTATCAACTTCCTCCGTCACAACTGCCGTACTTACATCTTCAGCGCCTCTAACACTCCAGCTGCCACAGCAGCAGCTCTTGAGGCTCTCCACATCATTCAGAATGAGCCAGAGCGTTTCGAGAATCTCTGGGATGTAACCAACTATGCCTTGAAGCGTTTCCGCGAGGAAGGTTTCGAGATTGGCGAGACAGAGAGTCCTATCATTCCTCTCTACGTACGCGATGCTGAGAAGACATTCGTTGTTACCAAGATGGCTTACGATGCAGGTGTGTTCATCAACCCTGTTATTCCTCCAGCTTGTGCTCCTCAGGATACATTGGTACGTTTCGCTCTCATGGCTACTCACACAAGAGAGCAGGTTGAGCAGGCTGTCCAGATCTTGAAGAAGATTTTCGTAGAAGAGGGAATCATCAAGTAAAATCAGATTTCTGATTTAAAAGTTCAGCAAGTATGGTTGCGGTTCTTTGCCGCTACTATATATATAATAAGGTATAAGGGCAATTCCGGATAGGGGTTGCCCTTGTTTTTTTGCCTGTTTCCCAGCCATTTTGCATTAAAATGCATGTTTTTTTGAAAAAAGTTAGGGAAAAATTTGGTGGAATCGAAAAAATGTAGTACCTTTGCACTCGCAATTCAGAAATGATGCTTAAAGCAATGCTTAAGAGGTATCGTAGAGATGAGTAAGCGGGGTGTAGCGCAGCCCGGTAGCGCTCCTGTTTTGGGAACAGGTGGTCGCAGGTTCGAATCCTGTCGCCCCGACTATTTTCTCTCACTCAAACCTTTAGCAAAGCACAAGCGGGGTGTAGCGCAGCCCGGTAGCGCTCCTGTTTTGGGAACAGGTGGTCGCAGGTTCGAATCCTGTCGCCCCGACACAAGAAAGCTAAGAAGAGTCAAATCTTCTTAGCTTTTTTGCTATATAAAACTCCCGCCCTGGATGGGCTGGAGGGGGATAACGCAACTGAGTAATTATTATATACGTTTTAATTTTATAGAATCATGATTATTACGATAGCGCGCCAGTGTGGATGTGGCGCTATTCGCGTGGGCAAGCTGCTCGCCGAAAAGTATGGTATTCCTTTTTATACCCGTAAAAATTTGATGGAAATGGCTGAACAGAGAGGAGTGCTCGACGAGATGGAGGCTTTCTTCGATGAGCGGCCGGTAGATGAACTGCTCTTCTCGATGTCGTCGCTTGGCGAAACGCAGAGGGCGCTGACAGAAAAACCGCTCCATACACTTGCCGATATGATAGGCGATGAAGACTGTATCATCATCGGCCGTTGCGGCAACTATATCTTCCGCGAGCGCAAAGACCTGATTTCTGTTTTCCTGAGCGGCAATCTGGAGGCTCGCATCAAGGATATTCAGGAAGAACAGGGACTTTCGTATGATGAGGCTGAGGAGTTTGTAGAGCACACCGAGGATTGCAGAGTGGCTTATCATAAGTATTATACAGACCTTACCTGGGGAAATGCCGATGATTACGACATCTGCCTGGATACTGTGCGCCTGGGCGTAGAAGAGACGGCAAGCCTCATTGAGCAGTATGTTAGCTTGATATAAATTTAAAGTAGATCAACATGAAGTTTTTAATTCAATTTTTGATAATCATAGCGTTCTCCTTTGCTGGAGAATTGCTCCATTTTTTGCTGCCATTGCCTATTCCGGCAAGCATCTATGGCATCATCCTGCTCTTCCTTGCGCTGGAAACAAAACTGATCAAGGTGAAGCATATCCGCGAAACCAGCAGTTTCCTCATTGCCATCATGCCCGTGATGTTTATTCCGGCTGCCGTAGGACTGATTGATTCTTATCAGGATATCGGTAATGCATGGTTCCAGTATATCGTAGTTACGGTGGTCAGCACCTTCGTCGTGATGGGTGCTTCGGGCTGGATTACGCAGTTGGTAATCAGAAAAGGAAAGGAGGCGAAAAAATGAACCAGTTGTTCCAGGATTCGGTTTTCTTCGGCGTTCTCATCAGTCTGGCTGCCTACGGCATAGGCATGCTGCTGAAGCTGAAGACGGGATGGTCGCTGATGAACCCGCTGCTCATCTCCATCATCCTCGTCATCATCACGCTCCTGCTGACGGGCGTAGATTACAAAACCTATTCGGCGGGCGCCAACAGTATCAGCTATCTGCTCACACCAGCCACCATCTGTCTGGCTGTGCCGCTTTATCAGCAGGTTGAGCTTCTGAAGAAGAATTATCGGGCTGTGCTGATAGGCATCGTTTCGGGCGTGCTGGCGAGTCTCTGCTCCGTGCTCATTCTCGCCCTCATCTTCCATTTCGACCATGCGTCCTACGTTACCTTCCTGCCTAAGAGCATCACTACCGCCATCGGTATCGGCGTTTCTGAGGAGTTGGGCGGTCATGTTTCGGTTTCGGTGGTTGTCATCATCGTAACGGGTGTGCTGGGCAACATCTTTGCCGAGAAGTTCCTGAAGCTTCTCTCCATCAAGGAGCCTATTGCCAAAGGTATCGCCATCGGCTGTTCTGCCCATGCGCTGGGTACGGCAAAGGCGATGGAAATGGGTACCATAGAGGGAGCCATGAGCAGTCTGAGCATCGTGGTTTGCGGTGTGATGACGGTTGTTGGCTCATCCATCTTTGCTCTGTTTATGTAGAATCTGATACAATAATATTTCCCTTTTTCCGTTTTTATAGATATGAAACGGAAAAAGGGATTTTTGTATATAATGGGTGTAGGGATGGCGATGAGCGCCCTGCTTGCCAGTTGTGCCGACGATGAGAGTTTCTCAACGTCGAGGGGAGATGTGCTCTCGTTTTCGGTAGATACGCTGAAGATGGACACCACCTTCTCGAATGTGCCTACGCCTACCCGAAGCTTCTGGGTTTACAACCGTACGGGCAAGGCTCTGCGCTGCCAGTCGGTGCGTCTGGAAAATGGTAACCAGAAGGGCTACCGGGTGAATGTTGACGGCTCTTATCTGGGCACCGAAGCGGGATTCCAGACGCAGAATGTGGAGATCAGGAAGGGTGACAGCATACGTGTGTTCGTAGAACTGACTTCGGCGATGCAGAACAGCGAAGAGCCGCAGCTGGTGAGCGACAACCTGGTGTTTGCGCTGGAAAGTGGCGTGGAGCAGAAGGTGAACCTGAGGGCGTTTTCATGGGATGCGATGAAACTCAATTCGCTCGAGGTGAAGGAAGACAAGCTTCTGGAGAGCACGCTGCCGGTTGTGGTTTATGGCGGCATCAGGGTTGATTCGGCTGCTACGCTGACCATTGCTCCGGGCACCCAACTCTATTTCCACGAGAATGCGGGCTTGCAGGTGTTCGGGTCGCTGAAGATTGAGGGCGAAAAGGACAGGGAAGTGGTGATGCGGGGCGACCGCTTGGACCACATGTTCGATTATCTGCCTTATGACCGCACACCGGGACAATGGCAGGGAATCAGACTGATGTCTTCGGCTCATGACTGCAGGATTTCGTTTGCTGATATTCATAGTGCCTACGATGCTGTGATGATAGAAGCGGGCGATGCTACGAAACAGAAACTGCTCATCGAGAACGCTACGATTCATAACAGTCAGGGCTACGGTGTGAGGGTTGATTCTGCCAAGGTGCAGATTTATAACTCGCAGATAACCAACTGCTTGAAACATCCGCTCTATGTTGAGGGTGGCGATGTTGAGGTAAACGGCTGCACCATAGCCCAGTTCTATCCGTTTGACGGGCGCCGCGAGTCGGCCATCGGTTTTGCCTCTCCGCTGCCTCGTTTCGAGGTGAAAAATTCGCTCGTAACGGGCTATCATGATGATGAGGTGGTCTGGGAGGCTCCGAAAGAGGAGGATGCCTTCAATTTCCTCTTCGACCATTGTGTGTTGCGCACGGAGAAGCTGGAGACGGACGACAGTCTGAAGTTCACCCATGTGGTTTATGAGGACATCAAGGATACGACGGTGTTTGCCGAGAAGCATTTCCGCCTTTTCGACACCGACAATCTGAAGTATGATTTCCATCTGCGCAAGAAGTCGGCAGCAATAGGTAAGGCAGATGCCGAAACCCTGCCTGCAACCGACCGTGATGGTTTGCCGAGAAAGAAAGAGCAGCCTGCCGCAGGATGCTTTGAGTATAGGGAGGAATAATGAGTATAAGGAGGAATAATGAGTATAAGGAGGAATAATGATTATAAGGCGAAATAATGACTGAACTTTCGAATTTTTTCGCCACACGCCCTGTTTTACTCTAATTGAGCAAGCTTTGAGCGTATTTTTTAACGTTAATTATATTTAACGACCCTTGGGTCTTGCCTAATGAAGTTTGCGTCATAGTATTCACCTTTTTCCACGAGGGTGAATATGATCCTTAGCAACTTGTTTGCTATGGCATTTAGTACATAATGACGCGGCTTTTTATCTATTAAAGTACGTCTCTCGTAATACAGTTTAATCTCCTTGTTGTGCAATCTGGCGCTTTCTGCGCAGATGTACAACAAGGTCTTTGACCGTCTATTACCAATCTTGGATATATGTGCTCCCTTGTCCATTTTCCCCGATGATTTTTCGTATGGCGCAGTTCCTGCATAAGCAGCATATTGGCGCGCTGTAGTTATTTTTGTGAAATTCTCTGTTTTTACCAATAGTTCTACTGCGGTAATCAGCCCAACTCCATCGACACTTTTAACAAGCTCATAGTTGTGGCGAATGCTCTCATGTCCATTTATGACTTTCAACATTTCTTTTTCCGTCTCTGCAATTTCCGTGTCCAACATCTCTTTGATGCGGTCCATGCTTCGCTTGACGGTAAGACTTCTGATAGGACGACAATCCTCGCTCTTGTCGGCTGTTATTAGCTGCTTACGCTGTTCTACAAGCATTTCCCGGTGGCGTGCCAATTGACGAAGCTCATATAGAGCCTCTTCTGGAAACGTCTTGTATTTCAGCTTATCAGGATATCTCTCTCCAAAATCTCTGAGCAGTGCACAATCCAGGACATCCGTCTTGGCACGGTCAGGGGTAGCTCTGTATCTATGGATGACATATCCACCCACAAAGGCAATCTTCACATTGCTATCCATGCAGCACTTCAAGAGAGTATCACCATAAACTCCGGTATGCTCAGCAACCAATACAGCATCGCTTGGAAGGGTTTCTAAAAACCTTCCGATACTCTTAAAATTGTTCTTTACAACCTTATGTGAAGGGTGGTTTGATACTTTTTTTGATGTCAAGTCGAAAAAACTTACGTCAAATTTCTCTTTTGCCAAATCTATTCCGTATATTTGCATATTGAATAAAGTTTTTAATAAGAAGGGTGCTCCGTTCTGAGCGGCTACAACTATACTACGAGTCCTGTCTTGTTCTACACAAGCAGGCTAATTTACTCTCAAGCTTCTGCTCAGAAAATATCCAGTTCCCCAAACAGGGCTAAGCCTTTACTATGCTAGAAAGGGCACAGGGTTAACGCTGGATATGGAGTATTCTTCTTTTTTTATTGTACTTATCTAATTTTCTGCAAAGTTAACAAAAGTTTGCAGATATAAAGATTTTTACCTCTTTATTTTTCCAAGTGCAAATATAATAGAAAGGGCAGAAGCTCCTAGCCCAGGGCATCGCCCTGGGTAATTACGGACGCAAACCTGTCGCCCTGTAAGGGCAAAAGCTTTAAAATACCGGAATTAATAAAGCTTTTGCCCTTACAGGGCGACTTACTGATTGCTATTACACCCAGGGCGTTGCCCTGGGCTAGGAGCTTCTGCCCTTTCAGGGCGTGCTGCTTCTAGAACTTTGGTTCTTTACCTTTCTTATTCCTTCATGTTCGAATCTACGAAGCAGAAGGGGAGAAGGTCTTTGATGCTGTCGAAGCAGTAGGTTCCGTTCTCGCCATAAAGCAGGATGCGTACGGGGCGCTGGTAGCGGTCTTCCATCTCCAGAATCACCTGGCGGCAGGCTCCGCATGGCGAGATAGGCGACTTGAGGAAGCCGTTCCCGTTTCTCGCAGCTATGGCGAGCGTCAGGATAGGCTGGTCGGGATAGTTGCTCTGGGCACCGAAGATGGCGCTGCGCTCGGCACAGAGTCCCGACGGGAAGGCGGCGTTCTCCTGGTTGGCTCCAATCACTATTCTGCCGTCGCCCAAGAGCAGGGCTGCTCCCACATAGAAGTGGCTGTAGTTAGCATACGCATTGCTGGTGGCAGCCTTCGCCCTGTTTACGAGCTCCTGCTCCTGCTGGCTCAACTCTGAGAGCTGAGCCACCATGTATCTGATGTTTAGGTTTTGCTCTTTCATAGATATAATGTTTTTATGATTTCTTTATTTCGTGTAGAAGTCGATGATGTCCTGCAGCGCCTTCTTGCATACTGCACAGAATTCCGGCGTTTCGTTGATGCGCATACGGCAGTCCTGCACACCGCGGTAAACGCCCTTCAAGCTGTATCCGGCACCTTCGAAGACACCCACCTTGCTCACCGCCTCCTTCTCTTTCTTTGAGAGCGGAGTAGGAATCTTGGTCTTCTTGTCTATCATGTTCTCCCATTTGCCGTGGAAATCGGCAAGGGTAGTGATGTTCTTCTCCCAAGGCTCTACATCGTGAGGATACATCGGTATCTGCTCCTGCTCGTAGGCGTATTCATCGGCAAGTCCGGCAAAGGAATGGCCAAACTCATGCACCACTACCGGCTTGAACCATTTCTGGTGGCAGGTGGTGAGATTGTATGAATTGAGGATGCCGCCACCGCCATACTTATCCGAATTTACCAGCACGATGATGTGCTCGTAAGGGGTACCTGCCAGCCAGTTGTGCAGGTCTTTGAGATGCAGGGTGGTAAGGTAGCGGTCGCTGTAGAAGGTGTCGAAATGAGAGCTGAGGGCGGTTTCGTGCCAGATGCCCTGGGCTGGGATGCTAGGTCCGCTCTGCTTGGATGGCGATTTTACGGCTACGATGTTGAAGCGGTCTCTCATGCTCTTGAAGGGTTCGTGGGCGAAGATGGCCTCTGTAGCCTCCTGCGCATCTTTCAGGAAGACAGGCATCTCTGCATCGGTATAGCCTTCAGCCACGTATGCGATGTGGATGCATCGGGTGGTGTCGGCAGCCTGCTGTAGGGTGACGTATGGTGTAGGCTTGTTGCCTTTCTGATGAATCAGAATGTCTTTCGGCGCTACCTGGTGGGTGAGTGTGGTGGTTATCTCGCGGCGGTTGTTGCGCAGGTCGAGGGTGATGTCTACGGTATCTTTCGGCATCGGAACGAGGAATACGTTCTCGAAACTCTGCGTGTTCTTCTCTGCCTCTGGATAGGAGAGCCATTCCTGGAAGAGGGTGGAGAAGGAGTTGCGGTAGATGATTTTGCCCGAGCGGTGGTCGCGTACGGTTATCTGCCCGTTGCCCTCTACCGGGAGTTCGGCCAGTCGCTGCCGTTTGCCGTACCAGCGTGGCATTACGTTGAGTTCGTCTACGGCTATCATCTGCTGCTTCTGGTTGCCGGCAAAGGTATAGTCTACCCGCAGTGTCTTGTCTGTGAAATAGTCGTCAAAGTTTTGCGCCTTTATGGTGCCGGGCGCCATCAGCATCGCCATGGTGGCGAGGGATAATATCATTCTCTTCATTGTATTTTCATTTGAAATTCACATTCACATTCACATTTCTCACCGAATCACCAAGTGACCGAATCACTAATCACTTATCTCACCCTCAGTCGTGTTCCTACGCTTACCGGGATGTTAGGGTCGAGATGGTTCATCTTGTAGAGTTTCTCCAGTCGGATGCCATACTTCTGCGAGATGGTGTACATGCTTTCGCCCGGCTGTATCACGTGAGGACGCTTCTTATACTGCTTAGGTGCCTTGGAGCGTTTCTTCTTCAGATAGATGATGTCGCCCTTGTGCAGCACGGCGTGCTTGTTGCGCTCGTTGTAGCGAGCCAGTTTGCGCCAGCTGATGCCTACCTCCTTGCCTATGCTCTTGAAGGTGTCGCCTTCGCGGGCATAGAGATAGTAATTCTTGTTGAAGATATGGATAGGGTGCAGCAATCCTTCGGCGTTTACAGGCTGGTCGGTACCGCTGTGGGTAGCCATGAAGCGGTCGTAGCGCTTGGCCTTGTCATACTGGTTGAGCTTGTAGAGCTCTATGATCTGTATCAGCTTGCTGGCATACTGCGGGTTGGTGGCATAGCCGCAGGCTTTCAGTCCGCGAGCCCATCCCTTGTAGTCGTGCTGCGAGAGTTCGAAGAGGCGTGCGTAGCGTGGCTGGCGTGCCAGAAACTTGCTGTGGTCTTCGTAGCTGTCTCTTGCGTCCTGGTATACGCGGAAGCATTCGCCCCGGGCATCATCGTCGTGGTACTGGGTAGGCCCCGTCCAGTTGTGACATTTTATGCCGAAGTGGTTGTTGCCCTGGCGTACGAGGTCGCTCCTTCCTGCCGCACTCTCAAACAGTCCCTGTGCTAGGGTGATGCTGGCTGGAATGCGGTAACGGAGCATCTGCTCGATGGCAAGATCCTTATACTGGTTGATATATGTCTGATAGGCCTGGTTCCACTTCAGCTGTGCGCCCATCGGGAGGCAGCAGAGCAGAGCGAGCCCTAAAATGTTTGCTTTTAGATGATTCATTCTGCAAAAATATAAAAAAAAACGGATAAATCGCGGTTTATTACAAAATTTTTAATATCTTTGCACAAAATATTGCATATTGAACTTTCGCATGTGGCTTAAGTACGGGCTGAAGGCCCAAAAGCTCCAGAAGCAGCACGCCCTGAAAGGGCAGAAGCTCCTAGCCCAGGGCAACGCCCTGGGTATAATAGCAATCAGCAAGGCGCCCTGTAAGGGCAAAAGCTTTGTAAATTGCCTGGTACTTGAAAGCTTTTGCCCTTACAGGGCGACAGGTTTGCGTCCGTAATAACCCAGGGCGATGCCCTGGGCTAAGAGCTTCTGCCCTTTCAGGGCGTGTGGGGGTAAAACTTGCGAAAGTTCAGTGACATACAAATGCAGGGGCAATCTGTCTCTTCTGAGAGAAACTGACTTGTTTTGTAGAAATAAAGATTTTAATAATGAGAACTCGTACAAAAGTAATTATAGCTATCGGCTCTAACAGAAATCAGGAGGAGAATGTGTTGAAGGCACATGAACATCTGAGATGGATGTTCAAGAACTGCCTCTTCGGTCCGCGCATGTGGACTGAGCCTATCGGACTGGAGAATTCAGACAAGTTTCTGAATCAGGTGATGATGGGGGAGACCATCTGCTCTAAGAAGTCTGTGCTTGCTGCGCTGCGGTGTGTGGAGCAGGGATGCGGACGCAAAATCCGTGGCCCTTATCGTAAGGTAGATGTTCCGCTGGATCTCGACCTTCTGCTCTATGGCGATGAGAAATTGCACGAGAGCGAGTGGGAGCGTGATTATATTCAGAGTTCTATCAGCTACCTCGAAGAAAAGGATGCTAAGAGATAATGATTTTGGCACGGAAAAGAAACGGGAAACCCGAATCTGGTATGTAGATTTACAATACCGGATTCGGGTTTTCTGTTGTAAGATTGAGTTCTATCACTCTTCCTTCTTTCAGCGACTTCTGCACGTTGATGATGCGCTGGTTGCTGCTGCCCCTGAAGAAGAGGTCTTCATCGCGCAATGCCTGTACGAAGGGGCCGTCTACCAATACATCGATTTGACGGAGGAGTTCCAGCTGCTCGGGATTCTTCACGAGGTTTTCGAAGAGATAGCCCGTAAAGCACCAGATGCTCTTGCTGCTCTGCTCCCTGATGGCGCGCGCCAGCTCGGCAAAGCCCTTTGCCTGAAACATAGGGTCGCCGCCCGAGAAGGTGACGTTGGCGAAGGGGTCGCTCATGATTTCCTTCATCAGCTCGTCGGTAGAGGTCATCGTGCCGTGGCTGATGTCCCACGACTGCGGATTATGGCAGCCCGGACAATGGTTGGGGCATCCCGCACAATAAATGGATGTGCGGAAGCCCGGACCGTCTACCATCGTATCATGTACGATGCTTAATACGCTGATCATTTTACTTTTCCCCTCCGATATGGGTTACTCGGTCGTGGAGCTCGGCAAGCTTGCCGCTGTTCCAACGGTCTGTAGTACCTACCAGATAACCGGTGATGCGCTGCAGCTTGTCGATGTGGTGGCTGCCGCACTTAGGACAAACCTCGAGGTGGGCGTCAGCATTCTCGTAGCCGCAGTCGAGACAGCGGTTGCGGTTGTGGTTTACTGAGCCGTAACCCATGTTGTACTTATCCATCATGTCTACCACGCTCTCGATAACAGAAGGGTTGTGGGTAGCATCGCCGTCAATCTCTACATAGAAGATGTGGCCGCCACGGGTCAGGTCGTGGTATGGAGCCTCGACCTGTGCCTTCTTCAGGGCTGTACACTTATAGTATACAGGCACGTGGTTAGAGTTGGTATAATAGTCGCGGTCTGTAACGCCAGGGATGACGCCAAACTGCTTTCTGTCCTTCTTAGTGAACTTACCGCTCAATCCCTCGGCTGGAGTAGCCAGGATAGAGTAGTTGTGATGATACTGCTCGCTGAACTCGTTGGCACGGTCGCGCATGTAGGTAACAATCTTCAGTCCCAGTTCCTGTGCCTTCTCGCTCTCGCCGTGGTGCTTGCCGATGAGGGCAACCAGGCATTCTGCCAATCCGATGAAGCCGATACCCAGGGTTCCGTGGTTGATGACGCTCTCGATGGTCTCTTCCGGCTTCAGGTTTTCTGCGCCTACCCAGAGATACTTCATGAGCAGAGGGAACTGCTTGGCCATTGCCGTCTTCTGGAACTGGAAGCGCTCGTCGAGCTGCTTGGCTGTGATGTCGAGGATATTGTCGAGCTTGGCAAAGAACATGTCGATGCGCTGCTTTTCGTCTTCGATGCCCATGCACTCGATGGCGAGCTTCACGATGTTGATGGTAGAGAAGCTCAGGTTACCGCGGGCGATGCTGGTCTTCTCGCCCCAGCGGTCTTCGAACACGCGGGTACGGCAGCCCATGGTTGCAATCTCCCACTTGTAGCGCTCCGGATCATCAGCACGCCACTTCTCGTTCTGGTTGAAGGTGGCGTCGAGGTTCAGGAAGTTAGGGAAGAAACGGCGGGCTGTTACCTTGCAAGCCAGCTTGTAGAGGTCGTAGTTTCTGTCCTCAGGCAGATAGTTTACGCCTCTCTTCTTCTTCCATATCTGGATAGGGAAGATGGCTGTTTCGCCATTGCCTACGCCCTGATAGGTGCTCTGCAGGATTTCGCGCATGATGCAGCGGCCCTCGGCGCTGGTATCGGTACCGTAGTTGATGCTTGAGAATACTACCTGGTTACCGCCGCGGCTGTGGATGGTGTTCATGTTGTGGATGAATGCCTCCATTGCCTGATGCACGCGGTTCACGGTCTTGTTGATAGCGTGCTGCTCCAGGCGTTCGCGGCCCTGCAGTCCGTCGAGCGGCTTCTCTATGTAGTCGTCGATAGGTGCATCATAGAGGTTGCTCAGGTCTTCGCCTGTCAGCTTCTCCAGGTTCTTCACCTCTTCCTGGTACGACATGCGTACGTATGGAGCCAGATAGAAGTCGAAGGCTGGGATGGCCTGACCGCCGTGCATCTCGTTCTGGCAGGTCTCGAGAGAGATACAAGCCAGCACGGCTGCGGTCTCGATGCGCTTGGCAGGACGGCTTGAACCGTGTCCGGCTGTGAATCCGTGGTTCAGAATCACGTCGAGCGGATGCTGCACGCAGGTGAGACTCTTGGTTGGGTAATAGTCCTTATCGTGAATATGTATATAGTTGTGCATGACGGCGTCGCGTACATCCTCAGAGAGGAGGTAGTCGTCGACGAATGGTTTAGTGGTTTCTGAAGCGAACTTCATCATCATGCCGGCTGGTGTGTCGGCATTCATGTTGGCGTTTTCACGGGTAATGTCGTTGTTCTTGGCATTGACGATGCTCATGAATACGTCGCGTGTCTTCGCCTTGCGGGCGATGTTACGCTGGTTGCGGTATGCGATATACTTCTGGGCAACATCTTTGCGGGCACTCTTCATGAGCTCCATCTCGATGGCGTCCTGAATGGCCTCAACGCTCATCTGGCTCTTGCCGCGATAAGAGATGTGGTCGGTTATCTGCTCGATAAGAGTGGTATCTTCACCCTTGTCGGTATGCAACATGGCCTTGCGAATGGCTGCCATGATTTTCTGTTCGTTGAATCCAACGATGCGTCCGTCACGCTTTACTACTGTCTGGATCATTTTAGTATTACTTTTACGATTGATGTTTAAATTACTTAGTATTAAGTCATTATGACTTGAAGAGGTAGATAGATACCTCCTTTTGACATTGCAAAGATATAAAATATTTCTGAAAGTAATTACTTTTGGACAACTTTTTTATCGTTAAAAAATATTAAGTCGCTGATAATCAGGTAGAAACGAAAAAGTTTTGGAAAACTTTGACAAATTTCTGTTTCCCGAAACGTTTAAGTTGTTATCTATCAGCGTGTTGCGCATTTTGTGCGCTTGTGTGCGTTTTTCCCTTGTTGTCTGTGTGCCGTGGCAGGGGGGGGGGAAATGAAAATCGCCGCAACGCCCATGTATAGGGCATTGCGGCGATTCGGGGGTAATTATTTTGCTTGTCGCTTATAGTCGAGCGCAGCTCCGATGGCGGTGCAGAATTCCGAGTATTTCGGTATTCTGAACCTCACTCCGTAGAGTTTCTCCATGGCTGGGAACACCTCGCGGCATTGCGGCAGCAGGGTGAGGTTGCCGATGAGCACGAAATCCTTGATGCCCGATTCGAGCGATGAAAGGATGGTAGCCGAACCTATCGACTGCAGCACCATCCAGATGAGTCCCATGGCGATGTCTTCGCGCGAGGCGTTGGCCTTGGCGTTGCTGAAGAGCGATGCGGTGGCGTTCATCGGGAGTCCGGGCAGAGGCTTGGCGCTGATGTCGCCTATCAGCAGGTTAATCTTGCTCACGTCGCCGTCCTTGGCGAGGTTGATGATCTGCTTGATGTCGTCGGTCTTGAGCATGATGCGGCTCAGTCCTGCCAGGGTTCCGCCGCCTATGCCGATGCCTCCGATGTGCCTTATCTCGTTGTCATCGCATTTTACGAGCGATGTTCCGGTTCCCATGCTCACCACGATCATGCGGTCGAGCTTGCTCTCGTATCGGGCGCCCAGTCCGTCGGCCACGAACTCCTCGCTCTTCGAGGTAGGCAGTCCGTAGATGGGCTCGTCGATATAGGCTGAACCTACGCCTGTAAGCATCACCTGTTCTACATCGCTCAGCGCAATCTTGTTGTCGTGAAGATACTTGCCGAAGGCTCCGTAGAGCGAGGTGATAGGGTCGGTGGCCTTGATGCGGATAGGGCTTACCACCACGCCGCTTTCATCGATGCCCACAATCTTGGTCGTAGAGATGCCTACGTCGATTCCTATAACAATCTTTTTCATTCCTTTATATATATAATAATGTGTATTTTCTCAGATGATGCCCCTCTAGAGCACGCCCATCTTGCAGAAGGTGATGAGCACGGCGTAGCCCACTATCATGCTCAGGATGCCCACCGTGAGTCCTGCCTTCACCATGTCGGTCTGCTGGATGAGTCCGGTAGAGTAGGCGATGGCGTTAGGAGGGGTTGAGATAGGCAGCGACATGGCGCAGCTGGCCGATACCGCTACTCCGATGAGGATGGTAGAGGTGCCGCCGATGGTGTTGAGCTTGTCGCCCATGCCGGTGCATACCACCGTAAGGATAGGGATGAGCAGGGCGGCGGTGGCGGTGTTGGAGATGAAGTTACTCAGGATGAAGCATACCAGTCCGGATACGATCATGATGACCAGCGGATTGAATTCTGTAAACGGAATGCTCTTTACGGCTGCCTCGGCCAGACCGGTGCCGTTCATCGCCAATCCGAGGGCGAATCCGCCTGCCACCATCCAGATGACAGCCCAGTCAATCTCCTTCAGGTCCTTGGCTGTAACCACTCCCGTAAGGGCGAATACGGCGATAGGGAGCATGGCCACGGTGTTGGCGTTGATGCCCAGCTGCTTGCCGAATACCCAGAGCACGATGGTTGCGAGGAAGGTGACGGCCACTACCGTGGTGCGCCAGTTGTGCTGCATGTTGCCCTCGATGTTGAGCTCGATGGTCTTGGCAGAGAACGGGAACATCTTGCGGATGATGACCCATGCCATCAGGAGCATGATGAGCACCATAGGGGCCATGATGAGCATCCAGTCACCGAAGCTGAGACCCAGGTTGAGTCCTGCAGGGTCGTTCAATACCTTGAAGGCGAAGGCGTTAGGAGGGGTTCCGATAGGGGTTCCCATACCGCCCAGGTTGGCTCCGATAGGAATGGCCATGGTGAGCGCCACGCGACCCTTGCCCGAAGGTGGCAATGATTTGAACACCGGTGTGAGGAAGGTGAGCATCATGGCGGCGGTGGCTGTATTTGAGATGAACATCGAGAAGATGCCGGTGATGAGCATGAAACCCAGCAGCACGTTCTCAGAACGCTTGCCGAATGGCGCAATCAGGGCCTTCGCCATCATCACGTCGAGTCCGCTCTTGGTAGCGGCTATGGCGAGTACGAAACCGCCCAGGAAGAGGATGATGGTAGGGTCGGCGAAGCACGCCATCACACCCTGATAGTCGAGCAGCTTGCCCATCTCTGCCTCCGAGCCTTGCATAATCTTGAAGGCGGAGTCGCTGACGAAGAACAGCAGCACGAAGATGATCACTACGCTGGTAGCCCATGCCGGTATGGCCTCGGTGAGCCAAAGCATCACGGCCATGACGAAGATGGCGATGACGCGCTGCTGCACGATGGTGAGTCCATCGATGCCGAAGCTATCGATGGGCAGGTTCCAGACGATAACGGTAAGCAGAGCCGTTATGAGGAACAGCAATGCTTTCTTGCGATTAAAATCGCCATTCAATACTTTCTTTACAGTTTCTTGCATTATCTTTCTGTCTTAAGGATTATTTTCTTGCAAAAATACGTGTTTTTTTTGTATTTAGCAAGTTTTTTTGCAGAAATAGTGAAAAAAATGCCGAAAAATGTTGTTGTTTCAAGAAAAAATGCTATATTTGCAGTGGATTTACCGATAACGGCTATCGGTGATGCAGAAAACCTGGAGAACCCGGAAGGGTGATTCAGCGAATCTGATATGTCTAATAAATAAGGAGATAATGAAATGAACAAGTCTGTAGTATTTATCATCATCCTGCTCGTGATAGTTCTATCTATCATCGTATCGCAGTACTTCCACAAGCGCCACCATGAATATAAGATGGCGGACATCGAGAAGGCTATCCGCAAGGCTTATCCTAAGGGTATAGGCTCGATACGCAAGGAAGAACTGGTAACAGCTGTGAAGAAATACTTCCACTGTTCGGCGAAGGAGGCTCATTATATAATAGGTGTAGCCCGTCGCAAGAAGCTGGTTGATATCGCTGCAGAATATGTTACCATCATGTTTTGAAATAAGATAAAGAACATTATATACGTTTTAGCCGTGAGGCTAGGCTGTTGATTTAGTTTGAAAAAAAGTATTATTTATTTGAGGCACAAAGGATTGTTAACGACATGCTGATTCCTTGGGGAAATGTGTGGGTTAGCATGTTGTATTCGGGCGTCTGGTATGGTACATTGCGTAAACAATTTAACTGCCAGACAAAGTTTACCCTCCCTAGGACTTTTTAAGACCTGGGGAGGGTTTTACTTTTTCAGGCTCAGCACCTTTTATTCAAGTCCATCGCCGCCGGTTTCGCTTCCGGTTCCGCCAGTAGAATCGCCGCCCGATGGGGTGTCGCCTCCGGATGGATTATCGCCTCCGGATGGATTATCGCCTCCGGATGGGGTAGTAGGAGGCGTATCGGTAGAGGTAACCTGCTTCACCACCTTGCCGTTTCGGTCGTAGCAGGTGATGTTGACGGAAGTCTCTTCGAGTTCCTTCTTGATGTCGGTGTTAGGCACGAAGATGATGTATCGGCGGGTGATGAGGTTGGCGCTCACCTTGTTCACATCCTCTACGGCGGTAGAGTTAAGACCGAATCGGAGGCTGCCCAGTCCTGGCACAGCCACGCTGTGGCCCTCGGTGGCCCATGCAGCAATCACTTCGCCGATGGCCGACCATCCGGCGTTGATTACCGCCTTAGGCAATCCGCTGCGAACGGCAGCTTCTTCTATCACCTTCGTGGCGTTGAGCTGGCTGTAGAGTTCAGCCTGCATCACGAATGCCCACTTTTGCTTACCTTTTTCGAACGCTACGTTGCGCTCAATTGCTTTTACTTTAATACCCATAATTCAAATCGTTTTTTTAATGGTTAAACAAATCAGTTTACATGCAGCTGGTAACGCCGAGCGTAGTGCCTACGGCAGTAAGTACGGCGATAATCACCTGCAAGATAGTTTTCCAAACTTCCTTTTTCATTTTCTTTTTCCTTTCTTTTTTTTAATGGTTCAACAATCAGTTTTTTTTAGTGGTTAATTCAGCCTATCTTTGAACGACAATGCAAAGAAAGTGCAAACGAGAGCAAAGTCAAGCTTGCTTGAACTTTGCCGAGTGCAGCCTTTCTTCTAACACAGTGCAAAGATACAACATTTTTCTCTGAAAAACAATAGTTGTCCCGAATCACGTGCATCCTTGTCCCGAATCACGTGCATTCCTTCCTCATTAATCATGTATTTGCTTGACGCCACACGCCCTGTTTTACTCTAATTGAGCAAGCTTTGAGCGTATTTTTTAACGTTAATTATATTTAACGACCCTTGGGTCTTGCCTAATGAAGTTTGCGTCATAGTATTCACCTTTTTCCACGAGGGTGAATATGATCCTTAGCAACTTGTTTGCTATGGCATTTAGTACATAATGACGCGGCTTTTTATCTATTAAAGTACGTCTCTCGTAATACAGTTTAATCTCCTTGTTGTGCAATCTGGCGCTTTCTGCGCAGATGTACAACAAGGTCTTTGACCGTCTATTACCAATCTTGGATATATGTGCTCCCTTGTCCATTTTCCCCGATGATTTTTCGTATGGCGCAGTTCCTGCATAAGCAGCATATTGGCGCGCTGTAGTTATTTTTGTGAAATTCTCTGTTTTTACCAATAGTTCTACTGCGGTAATCAGCCCAACTCCATCGACACTTTTAACAAGCTCATAGTTGTGGCGAATGCTCTCATGTCCATTTATGACTTTCAACATTTCTTTTTCCGTCTCTGCAATTTCCGTGTCCAACATCTCTTTGATGCGGTCCATGCTTCGCTTGACGGTAAGACTTCTGATAGGACGACAATCCTCGCTCTTGTCGGCTGTTATTAGCTGCTTACGCTGTTCTACAAGCATTTCCCGGTGGCGTGCCAATTGACGAAGCTCATATAGAGCCTCTTCTGGAAACGTCTTGTATTTCAGCTTATCAGGATATCTCTCTCCAAAATCTCTGAGCAGTGCACAATCCAGGACATCCGTCTTGGCACGGTCAGGGGTAGCTCTGTATCTATGGATGACATATCCACCCACAAAGGCAATCTTCACATTGCTATCCATGCAGCACTTCAAGAGAGTATCACCATAAACTCCGGTATGCTCAGCAACCAATACAGCATCGCTTGGAAGGGTTTCTAAAAACCTTCCGATACTCTTAAAATTGTTCTTTACAACCTTATGTGAAGGGTGGTTTGATACTTTTTTTGATGTCAAGTCGAAAAAACTTACGTCAAATTTCTCTTTTGCCAAATCTATTCCGTATATTTGCATATTGAATAAAGTTTTTAATAAGAAGGGTGCTCCGTTCTGAGCGGCTACAACTATACTACGAGTCCTGTCTTGTTCTACACAAGCAGGCTAATTTACTCTCAAGCTTCTGCTCAGAAAATATCCAGTTCCCCAAACAGGGCTAAGCCTTTACTATGCTAGAAAGGGCACAGGGTTAACGCTGGATATGGAGTATTCTTCTTTTTTTATTGTACTTATCTAATTTTCTGCAAAGTTAACAAAAGTTTGCAGATATAAAGATTTTTACCTCTTTATTTTTCCAAGTGCAAATATAATAGAAAGGGCAGAAGCTCCTAGCCCAGGGCAACGCCCTGGGTTTTAAGGATGTAGCCAATACGCCCTGTTTTACTCTAATTGAGCAAGCTTTGAGCGTATTTTTTAACGTTAATTATATTTAACGACCCTTGGGTCTTGCCTAATGAAGTTTGCGTCATAGTATTCACCTTTTTCCACGAGGGTGAATATGATCCTTAGCAACTTGTTTGCTATGGCATTTAGTACATAATGACGCGGCTTTTTATCTATTAAAGTACGTCTCTCGTAATACAGTTTAATCTCCTTGTTGTGCAATCTGGCGCTTTCTGCGCAGATGTACAACAAGGTCTTTGACCGTCTATTACCAATCTTGGATATATGTGCTCCCTTGTCCATTTTCCCCGATGATTTTTCGTATGGCGCAGTTCCTGCATAAGCAGCATATTGGCGCGCTGTAGTTATTTTTGTGAAATTCTCTGTTTTTACCAATAGTTCTACTGCGGTAATCAGCCCAACTCCATCGACACTTTTAACAAGCTCATAGTTGTGGCGAATGCTCTCATGTCCATTTATGACTTTCAACATTTCTTTTTCCGTCTCTGCAATTTCCGTGTCCAACATCTCTTTGATGCGGTCCATGCTTCGCTTGACGGTAAGACTTCTGATAGGACGACAATCCTCGCTCTTGTCGGCTGTTATTAGCTGCTTACGCTGTTCTACAAGCATTTCCCGGTGGCGTGCCAATTGACGAAGCTCATATAGAGCCTCTTCTGGAAACGTCTTGTATTTCAGCTTATCAGGATATCTCTCTCCAAAATCTCTGAGCAGTGCACAATCCAGGACATCCGTCTTGGCACGGTCAGGGGTAGCTCTGTATCTATGGATGACATATCCACCCACAAAGGCAATCTTCACATTGCTATCCATGCAGCACTTCAAGAGAGTATCACCATAAACTCCGGTATGCTCAGCAACCAATACAGCATCGCTTGGAAGGGTTTCTAAAAACCTTCCGATACTCTTAAAATTGTTCTTTACAACCTTATGTGAAGGGTGGTTTGATACTTTTTTTGATGTCAAGTCGAAAAAACTTACGTCAAATTTCTCTTTTGCCAAATCTATTCCGTATATTTGCATATTGAATAAAGTTTTTAATAAGAAGGGTGCTCCGTTCTGAGCGGCTACAACTATACTACGAGTCCTGTCTTGTTCTACACAAGCAGGCTAATTTACTCTCAAGCTTCTGCTCAGAAAATATCCAGTTCCCCAAACAGGGCTAAGCCTTTACTATGCTAGAAAGGGCACAGGGTTAACGCTGGATATGGAGTATTCTTCTTTTTTTATTGTACTTATCTAATTTTCTGCAAAGTTAACAAAAGTTTGCAGATATAAAGATTTTTACCTCTTTATTTTTCCAAGTGCAAATATAATAGAAAGGGCAGAAGCTCCTAGCCCAGGGCAACGCCCTGGGTTTTAAGGATGTAGCCAATACGCCCTGTTTTACTCTAATTGAGCAAGCTTTGAGCGTATTTTTTAACGTTAATTATATTTAACGACCCTTGGGTCTTGCCTAATGAAGTTTGCGTCATAGTATTCACCTTTTTCCACGAGGGTGAATATGATCCTTAGCAACTTGTTTGCTATGGCATTTAGTACATAATGACGCGGCTTTTTATCTATTAAAGTACGTCTCTCGTAATACAGTTTAATCTCCTTGTTGTGCAATCTGGCGCTTTCTGCGCAGATGTACAACAAGGTCTTTGACCGTCTATTACCAATCTTGGATATATGTGCTCCCTTGTCCATTTTCCCCGATGATTTTTCGTATGGCGCAGTTCCTGCATAAGCAGCATATTGGCGCGCTGTAGTTATTTTTGTGAAATTCTCTGTTTTTACCAATAGTTCTACTGCGGTAATCAGCCCAACTCCATCGACACTTTTAACAAGCTCATAGTTGTGGCGAATGCTCTCATGTCCATTTATGACTTTCAACATTTCTTTTTCCGTCTCTGCAATTTCCGTGTCCAACATCTCTTTGATGCGGTCCATGCTTCGCTTGACGGTAAGACTTCTGATAGGACGACAATCCTCGCTCTTGTCGGCTGTTATTAGCTGCTTACGCTGTTCTACAAGCATTTCCCGGTGGCGTGCCAATTGACGAAGCTCATATAGAGCCTCTTCTGGAAACGTCTTGTATTTCAGCTTATCAGGATATCTCTCTCCAAAATCTCTGAGCAGTGCACAATCCAGGACATCCGTCTTGGCACGGTCAGGGGTAGCTCTGTATCTATGGATGACATATCCACCCACAAAGGCAATCTTCACATTGCTATCCATGCAGCACTTCAAGAGAGTATCACCATAAACTCCGGTATGCTCAGCAACCAATACAGCATCGCTTGGAAGGGTTTCTAAAAACCTTCCGATACTCTTAAAATTGTTCTTTACAACCTTATGTGAAGGGTGGTTTGATACTTTTTTTGATGTCAAGTCGAAAAAACTTACGTCAAATTTCTCTTTTGCCAAATCTATTCCGTATATTTGCATATTGAATAAAGTTTTTAATAAGAAGGGTGCTCCGTTCTGAGCGGCTACAACTATACTACGAGTCCTGTCTTGTTCTACACAAGCAGGCTAATTTACTCTCAAGCTTCTGCTCAGAAAATATCCAGTTCCCCAAACAGGGCTAAGCCTTTACTATGCTAGAAAGGGCACAGGGTTAACGCTGGATATGGAGTATTCTTCTTTTTTTATTGTACTTATCTAATTTTCTGCAAAGTTAACAAAAGTTTGCAGATATAAAGATTTTTACCTCTTTATTTTTCCAAGTGCAAATATAATAGAAAGGGCAGAAGCTCCTAGCCCAGGGCAACGCCCTGGGTTTTAAGGATGTAGCCAATACGCCCTGTTTTACTCTAATTGAGCAAGCTTTGAGCGTATTTTTTAACGTTAATTATATTTAACGACCCTTGGGTCTTGCCTAATGAAGTTTGCGTCATAGTATTCACCTTTTTCCACGAGGGTGAATATGATCCTTAGCAACTTGTTTGCTATGGCATTTAGTACATAATGACGCGGCTTTTTATCTATTAAAGTACGTCTCTCGTAATACAGTTTAATCTCCTTGTTGTGCAATCTGGCGCTTTCTGCGCAGATGTACAACAAGGTCTTTGACCGTCTATTACCAATCTTGGATATATGTGCTCCCTTGTCCATTTTCCCCGATGATTTTTCGTATGGCGCAGTTCCTGCATAAGCAGCATATTGGCGCGCTGTAGTTATTTTTGTGAAATTCTCTGTTTTTACCAATAGTTCTACTGCGGTAATCAGCCCAACTCCATCGACACTTTTAACAAGCTCATAGTTGTGGCGAATGCTCTCATGTCCATTTATGACTTTCAACATTTCTTTTTCCGTCTCTGCAATTTCCGTGTCCAACATCTCTTTGATGCGGTCCATGCTTCGCTTGACGGTAAGACTTCTGATAGGACGACAATCCTCGCTCTTGTCGGCTGTTATTAGCTGCTTACGCTGTTCTACAAGCATTTCCCGGTGGCGTGCCAATTGACGAAGCTCATATAGAGCCTCTTCTGGAAACGTCTTGTATTTCAGCTTATCAGGATATCTCTCTCCAAAATCTCTGAGCAGTGCACAATCCAGGACATCCGTCTTGGCACGGTCAGGGGTAGCTCTGTATCTATGGATGACATATCCACCCACAAAGGCAATCTTCACATTGCTATCCATGCAGCACTTCAAGAGAGTATCACCATAAACTCCGGTATGCTCAGCAACCAATACAGCATCGCTTGGAAGGGTTTCTAAAAACCTTCCGATACTCTTAAAATTGTTCTTTACAACCTTATGTGAAGGGTGGTTTGATACTTTTTTTGATGTCAAGTCGAAAAAACTTACGTCAAATTTCTCTTTTGCCAAATCTATTCCGTATATTTGCATATTGAATAAAGTTTTTAATAAGAAGGGTGCTCCGTTCTGAGCGGCTACAACTATACTACGAGTCCTGTCTTGTTCTACACAAGCAGGCTAATTTACTCTCAAGCTTCTGCTCAGAAAATATCCAGTTCCCCAAACAGGGCTAAGCCTTTACTATGCTAGAAAGGGCACAGGGTTAACGCTGGATATGGAGTATTCTTCTTTTTTTATTGTACTTATCTAATTTTCTGCAAAGTTAACAAAAGTTTGCAGATATAAAGATTTTTACCTCTTTATTTTTCCAAGTGCAAATATAATAGTAAGGGCAAAAGCTTTATATTTTTTGCTTGAGGTTTTAAAGCTTTTGCCCTTACAGGGCGCCGGGATTGCGTCAATAGCTACCCAGGGCGTTGCCCTGGGCTAGGAGCTTCTGCCCTTTCAGGGCGTGTCCCAACGTACCCCCAACTGCGTCCCGATGTACCGCCATCTACGTCCCGACGTATCGCCATCTACGTCCCGACGTATCGCCATCTACGTCCCGACGTATCGCCATCTGCGTCGGGACGTGGCTGGAGGTGCGTCGGGACGCAGTTTTGGGGGCATCGGGCGCACAGTAACTTGCTATGTGGGTTAGCTGGTGGATAGAAGGAAAGGCAAAAATGTGAATGTGAATGTGAATTTGAAATGTTTTTCAATGTTACCTGAAGGAGAAGCGTATAATCGTGTTTAAGCAATAGTAGCCATTATAATAGGTTCATATTATATATATAATAAGGTACGCGCGCGAAGACTGAATTTCATTCACAATATCCAATAAAAGGAATGGATGGAACAACCCGATACATTGATTTACATTTCAAATTCACATTCACTTTCACATTTTGTTTTGATGGTTTTATGAAAAAAAGACAATTTGATAAAAAATAATTTAGAATTTATTTGTTTATTCGGGGAAAAAGTATTACTTTTGTAGATGCTATGAAAAATAACTTTCATGGTATAACTTAAATCGCAAGCCAATGACTGGACGAATCAAAAACAGCACAGAAAAGACTTCTTTTGTTGTCTTCAAGTTTGATTTCTGCAAAAGCCGGAATCTTTCAAGTATCGAGGGTACTCTACCCTTGGATTTTCTCGAAATGTCATCGCCTGAAAAATATCAGGAATGTCAGACTGGTTTCGAGAAGGTAATGGACAGTTTGCTGAAAAGCAAGAAAATGACTTTGGTGGAATCACGGAAGTATGAGGAAGACGTTATTCACGACAACCGAATATTGGGATTTCGCGAAGGTGTGGCTGTGCTGGATGTATGCGCAGACAAGAAAGAATTTTATTGGAGTGATTTTAAGGAGAATGAAATTCACAACCAGCCTTTCTGCAAGGTGATTATTGATAATCGCCCCAACAAAGGATTCCTTTTTGTGGAAGAATCCAGAATCTTCGGCGGCAAAAGAGGGCAGGACAAGGTGGTGGCTCTTCTGCGTGATAATATCAACAGGGTGGCGAATCAATATGGCTGGAATATGGTGATTTCTGCCAAGTTGCCACCTGGTGATTTCTTTGATGCCGTGGCTGAGAGAATCAAGGCTGGCTGCAGACCAAAGGCTGTGGTGTTTTCTTTTCCTCGCCATCAGTCTCTCAGCGATGCGCCATATTCCTTAGTCCTGCAATTGCAGATGCAGCATTCATTCATGGAGTGTCTCAATGCCAGTAAGTATCAAGTACAATATGGTACAGATAAAGGTGAGCAGTTGCACTTGGACAAGGCAAACAGAGACATTGCCATGTTGGTGAACCTGTGCAGTAAAGAAGATTACGGCATCAAGGTATATTATTGGAAAGGTCCGTGCACCTCTTCCCGTTCGCTGAAACGAACCAAGGTGAAAATCTCCGATGCAGAGATTTCCGCCCTGGTTATAGGAGATGCTGTCTGTTGCGATTGTCATGGGAATTCTCAGTTTGCTTTGATCAATTCTCTTGATGTGATTCTTGATGATTTAAATGGTTACGACGATGAGGTTATTTAAGATGAAGACCAGACAGATGGTAGATAAATCTTTTTCGCAACACATGATTTATCAGGTTTTCAGAGCCATCACCCATGATATCTTCAATGATAAGACGTGGTTTCCTACGTCCAGATGTTCATGCGAGGATGTTTTTTATGAGGTATTCTGCATCGTAGACAAAATGATGTTTTCGCATACCGATACCGAGAGCCGCCTAGCCTTTGTGGAAGGAATAGGGCAATATGAGAAAAACTATGTTGACGAGGATGAGTATGCTACAGCTCAGGACGAGCGGCAGAGAATCGTATTTGTCATCCTGTATATGGCAGCTGTGATACTTCAGATGATGCCTTTGGAGTCGAAAGTGTTTCAATTTTGCTCAATGATTATGGGGCAATGGAGAGGCTACGTAACTCAGGAGTTTTCCCAGAGGTGCCTCGGAGCAGTCGTGAAGAACCATGAGGTGGTTGAGCGGCTGGCAGCCAATATCGGTTATTATGGCGAGGATGGTTTCTTCGTTTCATCTCAGATTAATGAACTGATGCGCCAGAACAATGATGAAGATTATCTGCACGGATTCGAGCCTGAACAGAAGAGGACATTGGAATTGGAAGTGACAGACGATGAGCATCAGGAAAACGGCGGACAGGAAAAAACGGAAGAAGATAATGAGAAGGAATGGGACGACTTGAGCCAGGGAGAAAGAGTAAAGCGAGCCTTGCAGAAGATGATAGACGAGAAGGCTATTCCTTTGAAGAAAGACTATGCCCTGATTATGGAGGCGCTCTCTGAAATCAAAGATTTTGAAGGCAAATTTGATAATGGCGCATCTTTCTGCAAGTATCTTACAGAGCAGTTGGGTCTGCCTTCCAATCTGACCAATGCCAGTGTCATCTCCAAGCGTTTCTCCAAGATGCGTGGCGAATTTCCCAACTGGAGTTTTGATGATGTAAGTGATCCTAACGCCCGGCAGAAACTCATCAATATCGCTAACCGTTTTGTCGCCATCTACCGTAAGGGGCAGTAGGAAACGGGGAAATGATTGCTTCTTGTGAGTGTTGGCAAGTTTTAGATAGAATGTTAAAAACGTTAAATAGAGCAAGTTTTAGGCATATTCTACGTTTAATATCAGAATAGGTTTAATAGACAAATTAGGATATGAAGTATTTAGTAAAAAAATCAGTCTTACTACTGTTGGTAGTCTTGGCTTTTTGTGCGTGTGACAACAGCAATGACAATGGTGAAGTTATTCCGCCAAATCCTCAGTCATCGAAATCTGTCGTCAATTATACTGGCGAAGTAGAGTTTGTGGTGAATGCGCCACAAATTCGTGAGGATATAGAGCAGGATTTGAAGGCAAACCCTCCTTTTGGAGGAAGCAAGAAATATCAGTTTATCATAAAAAGACACTCGACGCTTGCTGCTACATATATGCTATATGCGGTGAATCCTGAGGACGATAAGTCTGCTGACGGATATATACTGAGCATCGCTGGTAAAGTGGAGAGGAATGACAATTATAGATTGTTCCCTGCCGCATCTGGACTAGGTTGGTATAAGGAGAATATTGTGCCTGTCGACACAAAGGATGGCAAGCCTGTTGCAACATACGATGTATTTATACAGACTATTCCTACTTCTACGGTTGTTAGCAAGATGTATTTCTGCGAAGACCTTACGGAGAAATATCGCCAGAAGTTCCCTAATGAAGACATTCATGCTGTGGTTCGCCGTTTGGTTCTTTCTTATGTCAGTGGGGGTGATAATATAAAAGAATAGGAACATATCTGAACAGAAGATTTTTTAGAAATAATACAGTATCAGCACTTTTTGCTTCGTTTGCAAGCAGAAAGTGCTTTTTTTATGCCTTCAGATGAGCTGGAGGCTTAGCGGAAGGCTTAGTTGCCGGCGATGAGGCTTAGTAGGAGGCGAACCGGCAGGACGCCTATTGCCGGGGAGGCTTTTTTTCCTTACTTTTGCATTCAGAAATAATCAATGATTGGGATTATGGAAAAAGGAAAGAAAATACCTCCACAGGAAGCGTCTCAGACTAATCCAGTGGCAAAGCCTGAGGATACCAAGGGCGGAATCAATAACAAGGTATCATCTGGGTTGATAGGAAAAAAGCTGGCTGAACAGGCTGAAGAGAATGAAGAGATGCCCATGCATCACCTGATTGCCGATAAGGATTATCCGTCGGGCATCAGAGAATGGATGATCACTTCGCCTTCTGACCTCAAGTATCCTACGCTGGTGGTGGCTGCAGCCATGCTCAGCGTTTATCTTACACGTGTCAGAATACAGTATGTGTATGATAATCAGGGAGAAAAATCGGCCATCGTGTTGCAGGTCATCGTAGAGGGCGAGCAGTCGAGCGGAAAGTCGTTTGCCAGATACATCATGCGTACCCTGATGAAACCTTTCATCGAGCGCGACAGCGAAATGAGAGCCAAGGAGCAGGAGTATGCTGCCCTGAAGCGACGCCAGGGAAAGAAGGACGGCAAGCTGCCACCCGAACCGAAGACCGACATCACCATCCTGCCCGAAACCGTATCGCTCACCATGTTCATCAAGCGATGCGATGCAGCAGTCAAGCTCTATGGTGCTCCGAAGACGCTCTTCGAATTTGCCGATGAGATTTCTGCCATCGTGCATTCTGCCAAGCGCCAGTTTGCCGACCTCTCGCAGGTTATCAAGACGGCTTACGATCTGGGCAGCGTATATGGTCAGGATTTCATGAGCGAATCCAGCTATAGTGCCATGGTAGATGCCTTGCTGTCGTTCGTTTTCTGCGGCACTCAGAGTGCGGTGAGCAGATATATGAACAAGGCTGCCATTGAGGGCGGTGCTGTAACCCGAACCATCTTATGCCCGCTCATCAGTCATCTGGGCGACAATCCGCCACAGTTTCAGGCGTTGACCGATATGCAGCGTAATGAGCTGGAGAATACATTGGACAAACTCTTCGGGTTGTGCTATGAGGAAGATGGAAAATTCCATCAGGAGATAGAGGAAGATATGAGCTGGCTTTACAAGACGGTGGTAAAATGGTGTAACGACTGCCGCCAGCAGGTGGTGAAAACCATGTCCAAGTCGATGGATGTCTTCTACAAGCGCAGTTCGGTTTCAGCCTTCCGCATCGCTGCCCTCATGCAAGTGCTTTACAAAGTGGAAGGGAAGAAGAGCGAGAAGGAAATCCGGAAACTGGTTAGGCAGACCTATCTGGCTTGTGCCGACCGCATCTTGCAGAATATGTTGCAGCGGTGGGGCAAGGCTTTCGAGCAGATTTCTGCCGAGGGCGAAGGAGAGCCTTATCATACTGTAGACTATTTCAGCGAGTTGCCGCAGGAATTCTCTTATCAGTTCCTCGAGGAATTCCTGAAGCAGAAGGGGCTCAAGACGCCTGCCCGCAACATGGTATGCAACTGGCGCAGATGGGGATGGCTCGAAAAACCTAAAAAGGGCGAGGATAGAAAGGTGCTTAGAAAAACGCAGCAGAAAACTACCCATGCAGCTGATGATGATATTCCTGATAAATAGATATTCACGTATTAAAAAATCAATTAGTCTATGGCAGAATATATAGATTCAATCACGCTCTCTAAACTTAGAGGCATCAATATACAGGAGGTGGCTGATGCTTTGGGAATAGGCTTGCGTCATCGCAATGCGCTCTGTATCAGTCATAACGATTCTAATCCGAGCTTGCATTTCTGGCCATCAACCAATACTTGCCATTGCTTTGCATGCGGGTGGGGTGGTGATAATATCGACCTGGTGATGAAGCGGGAGAATCTCTCTTTTACCGAAGCCTGCCAATGGTTGGGAAGAAACTTCGGTATTGTTGTGGGGAATGGCCGACAGCCAGCAAGGGGTACGGTCGGGCAGCCAGCAAGGGGTACGGTCGGGCAGCAGAAAACGGAATGCGATACGGACAGAATCAACCTTAGAGGACCATTCCAGCATCAGCCGGATGTAGATTATCTCATGAGAATGCTTGAGGGAAAGAAACTCACCGAGACTGCAAGGGATTTCCTTTTCGAACAGCGAAAGCTGCGCCCCGAATACATCTATTGGTGCAGAGTGGTAAGTACAGATTTTTCTATCGCTGGCTATCGCTTTGGTGGTAAGTTTTTTGATGGGCCTTCCCTGCTCATACCTTACTATGGGGTGGATGGAAGATTGCTAACGGTACAGAGCAGATTTCTGGGGGATAAATCTAAGGAGAAGCCCCGGTTTAAATTTGCACCTGGCAGCAAACCTATGGTATACGGGATGCAGATTTTGCCCCAAGTAGCTGATAATGAACCTTTGGTTATTACTGAGGGATGTACCGACTGTTGGAGTGCTATGTCTATGGGTTATAAGGCGATAGCAATACCCAGTGCTACACTTTGTAATGAAGAATGTCGCAGTCTTTTGTCGGGAAGGAATCTTCACATGTGGCCGGATCAGGATAAGCCTGGCATTAGTCTCTATATGAAATTGAAGGAGATGTTTCCGCAGTTGGTGTATCATCAGTTGCCCGAAGGATGCAAGGATTTATCTGATTATTATCAGTCCTCTTACGTTCAGAAAATGTGAAAGTGAATGTGAATTTTCATTGTTTTCTCAATAGCTTTTTGGGTATATTTTGTTTGTTATTTTTATCGGTTATTGTTTGTTATTTTTATCGGTTATTGTCTGTTATGATGAAATTAGTATTAAATCGTTTTCGTACAGTTCGTGGCGCCGTAGTGGGTCGCCTCAGTCTGGAAATAGTAGATCGCAAGGGTGGCGTTGTTGACCACGAGCATATTTGCGATACAGTAGAGCGCGAGGGGGGCTGCCTGGAGCCTGGTGAATATCGCGTAGTGGTGGCTAAATGCCGCAGTTTCGCCCGCAAGATGATGTTCTTGGAGGCGGTGAAGAAGGAGGCTTCCTCTTCTTCTGATGCTTCATCAGGGGTGGGCTGCTCGCCTCTTCCTCTCCCCGAAATCTGCGAGCGCTGCCGCCTGGAGCGCAAGCATCATAGGTTCGGGTGCCTGGATGAGCTTCATGCCCTTTCGTGTCCGATGCTTCAGCCGGGCAATGGTCCGTTCCGTCTGCGCAAGGGCGGCATCCTCATCGGCGAGGCTCATGCTCCCGGCTTTGTCCTCAGAAGCCAGGAACTCTTCCTCCAGCTCTTCGACCGTGTTAACAAGGTGCTGAGACGCGGGGGCGAAGTGGTGGTGGAAGTGAATAATTTCAGCCATTTCTGATATTTTATCCTCAAAAAATTTGCCGTTTCGCAGAAAACTCGTATCTTTGTAGCGGAAATATAATTATGGAGGAACAGAGATATGATTTACTATGTAGCTAATCCGATATACGATTCAGTGTTCAAATTCCTGATGGAAGACGAACGCATCGCCAAAACCGTGCTCGCCGCCCTGCTGAAAAAGGAAGTGGTGAGCGTGGAAATGAGAAGGCATGAGCATCCTAACATCACCCGAGACAATATCTCGATGTTTCGCATCGACTTTGCTGCCAGGGTGAGGGAAGAGGATGGAAGCGTAAGGCTCATCCTTATCGAACTTCAGAAGACATGGCTCGATACCGAGACGCTCCGGTTCCGACGTTATCTGGCTGCCCAGTATAATGCTGAGGAGAATATGATAAAGGAGGGAGAGAACAAGGGATATGCCGTGCCGATGGTGGCTGTGTATCTGCTGGGCCATAGAGTGGGAGATATTGACAAGGCTGTGGTATACGTGAACCACAAGGCGCTCGACTATGACGGGAAAGAGGTGGAGAACGGGATGGATGATCCTTTCATCAACAGTCTGACGCATGACAGTATCCTGGTGCAGATTCCTCTTTTACATGGCAAGATAAACAACAGGCTCGACAAGGTGCTGAGCGTGTTCGACCAGTCGCAGAGGGATAAGAAGAACCAGCAGATGTTATGTCTGGAGGGTGATAAATATAAGGATGATTCGGATATGATGTATATCGTTCACCGTCTGGGACTCGCTACGATGAGTGCTAATATCCGGCAGGAGATGAATGATGAGGATGAATACTATTCTGCCATAGAAGCTCGCGATACGCAGGTGATGAAGCTCAATAAGATTATCAGTGAGCAGGCTAATCAGGTAAATGAGCAAGCTACTCAGATAAATGAGCAAGCTACTCAGATAAATGAGCAAGCTACTCAGATAAATGAGCAAGCTACTCAGATAAAAAGCATGGCGCAGGGCATGCTGGAGAATGGAATGCCCCTGGAGATGGTGGCTAAGATGATGAACAGAACGCCTGAGGAAGTTCGTGCTTTATTGGGCAAATGATATAGAAAACGCAGGGATGCCAGGGGGAATCTCTGCGTTTTTTAGTGTCATAGCGTAAAAATGGCAGATCTTTACGCTATGACACATTGTTTTTACCTTTTGAAACTCCGATTTTGAAGTAATTCAAGTTAAATCATGCAACAAACAGAAAAATTTCTAATTATGCAAAGTATTTTCCACTTTTTGTAACGATTTTCGGATTAAACAAACGATATTTGGAGAAAAATGAGTATCTTTGCAACCGAAAACAATAATATACGCCAATGGCTGAGAAAAATTTTAAATGTAATCAATGGAACCAACTATATACAATTTTTCACTTTGTACCGCACTGCCGTTAATGTTATTCTTCGGCTTTTATTTTTTGTTTGCAAAGACTCCTGAAAAGAAAATTTTCAAGAATTATCTCCGCTCCCGACAGATGATGGGTATAGCTATGCTGCTGCTTTCGGCAAATTATTCGGTACATTTCTTCTTTGGTATCCGATTCAAAAATGCGGATTCTGCCATATTGATGAACATGTCCACATACTTCCTGTGCTATTCTCTGTTCAGTTCGGCATTGATAATGTTGCTTGATCGTTTTTACGTTACCAAACGGCGTGTGTGGACACATATCATATTATGGATTGTATTTTCAACTCTTTCCGGAGTTGTGTTGTTCCTGTTGCCAAGCGGAATCATACAAAAAATCTCTTTATTTGCTTTAGCTGCCTGGTTGGTCGTTTTTGGAGTCGTTTTAGCTCGCAGAGTCATAATTGCATATCGTAGAGCCATTCGGATTTTCAATGAAACTCAGGCGGATGATATAGGCGCATATATCGAATGGCTTTCCATATTCACTTATTGGGCTGTTATCTTTGGTGTCGGATGCGGATTGCTGACATTTCTGCCAGACAAATATGTGTTTATCTGGATTTTGTCGTCAATACCGTTCTACAGCTATCTTTTCTACAGCTATCAGAACTACCTGCTGTTCTATGAACAGGTAGAAAATGCGTTTGAGCAGGATATGCAATCTGAAGAAGAACTTCTGACAAATTCGGGAATTGAACCCGAAATGGTTTCAGAAGAAGTTCCTGGGTCCTATACAGAATTTATAGAGAAGGTTGACAACTGGATAAAGACAGACGGCTATGTCCAGCAGGGACTTACCATAAAAGAACTGTCCAAAATACTTTATACGAACCGTACCTATCTTTCCGCTTATATCAAGACTACGTATAAAATGACATTCCGCGAATGGATAACCAGTCTCCGGTTGGAGTATGCGAAAAACATACTGAAGGAGCATCCAGAAATCAATATACAGAAGCTGGCTGAGTCTTCCGGTTTTCTTTCCCGCAGTAACTTTATCAAATTATTTTCCGAGAAGGAAGGATGTACGCCTGCCAAATGGAAAAAAGCAAATCGGGAATAATTTGTGTAGTAAAAAAACATCGGAAAAGGTCACAGAAGCCCATTTTCAAAAAGTACTCAAACGACAAAAAAGTGCTAATTCGACAATTCAAAAAGTGCTAATTCGACAAAAAAGATGCTCGACGACAATTTTTATAAAAATTAATAGAAAAAGTTTTTCTAATCTTTTGGGCATAGAATGACATTTATTATCTTTGCAGGAGACAAAGATAATTAAAGATAATAAAATGCATGTTTATATGAGTAGAAAAATCACTATCCTAACCCTGTTTCTATGGCTGATGACGGTAACTTTTCCTGTCATTGCGCAGCAGAAAGCTGCTCAACAAAATCACCTTACCGACATGCCATTGGAAACCAAAACCCCAACCGACTATCATTTTTCCCTGCGTGCCAACCTGCTGCGCTGGGCTACCCTGACACCAGATCTTGGCGTGGAATGGCGCATCTGCCCGTCGTGGGGCATTGCCGTAAACAGCTCGTGGACTTCTTGGAGTTGGAATGACAAAGACCGCCGCTATGCACTCTGGGAAGTGGCTCCAGAAGTGCGTTACTATATGGGTGAGAAGAAAGCCTGGTATCTGGGCGCGATATTCAAGACCGGACAGTTCAACTACAAGCTCTCCGAAACTGGCAAGCAGGGCGACCTGATGGGTGGCGGCATCACCGCCGGCTATCAGCTGCGGCTGAATAAGGCACTGGCTCTTGATTTCAACCTCGGTTTGGGCTACCTGAATGCCGACTATGAGAAATATGAGGTCATCAACGGTGTACGTGTACGCCGCGGCAACGAAACAAAAGATTGGTGTGGTCCCATCAATGCCGGTGTGACATTGGTATGGAAGTTATTCTAACACGGAGGAATAGTATATGAAAGCAAGACGATATATAAATATGATGGGAATGGCAGCCGCCGTGCTGCTCTCCTCCTGCGTGAAGGACACGCTTTATGACACGCCGCATCCCGACTACGGGAAGATTGCGGTGACAGCCGACTGGTCGGCCCGAGGTGAGGGTATCGACATACCTGCCACGTGGACGGTCACCATGGGCGACTATACGGGTACGGAGACTTCCGCCATCCATGCCCCTGACCATCTGTTTGCTCCGGGCAGCTACACCCTTGCGGTGTGGAATCCGGCTGAAGGAATCACGGTGAACGGCACCACAGCCACCATTGCCGCAGCCACGGGAAACCGGGCAGGCACGGATGCCTTTGTGAACAATGCCCCGGGATGGTTCTTCACCTATACGGAACAGTTGAGCATCGAGAAAGACAAGGACTATCCGCTGACCGCCGCAATGAAGCAGCAGGTACGCGAACTGACGCTTGTCGTCGAACCGACGGGTGATGCCGCCGGACGCATCACGGAGATTGTTGCCCATCTGACGGGTGCAGCCCAAACACTCGATTTCGCTACCGATACCTACGGAGCCGCTTCGAACGTCGTGCTGCCCTTCACCAAGATTACCGAAGGTGACGATGCCGGCAAGTGGAAAGCCACGGTGCGGCTGCTGGGTGTGACCGGCACGGAACAACTGCTGACGGGTGAAATCCGCTATGCTGACGGCAACCCGACCCCCACGACGCTGAAAAGCGACCTTACGGAAGCCCTCAAGGAGTTCAACACCGGAAAGGGCGAATCGCTGACCCTCGGCGGAACGCTGGTTGAGACTCCCGAAGGCATGGAAGTGGACGGAGCCGAAATCAACGGCTGGGAAGAAGTGAAAGGTGATGATGTAAATGCCGATTTGTAACTAATAAAATGACAGATATAATGAAGACAAGATTTTTTGCACTTGCGTTGCTCGCCCTCGCACTGACGGCATGCAACAACGACAACGAGAACCTGAATGGTGGCCCTGTGGCCGCCCAGTTTACCGCCGACATCGCCATCGCCACCCGCGCCAGCGGAACCACTTGGGACAACGGTGACCGTATCGGCATCACCGACATCGGCAACGATACCCGGTACGGCAACGTGCCTTTCATCCTGAAGAACGGGAAATTTGAGGCAGAAGGAAAGGTTATCTATTTCGAAGATACAAAGACCCATACTTTCCGCGCCTACTATCCGTACAACGCGGCGGGAGGCATCCTCGCAGCCACGACCGATGCCACGGCGCAGCAGAACCAGCCTGCCATCGACTTCCTCTTTGCTTCAGGAGCTACGGGAGACAAACACAGCCCGGTGGTGAGCTTCACCGACAAAACCGGCAAAGGTGGTGAAAACAACTCCTTCCACCACCGCATGAGCCAGATAACCCTTACCTTCAAGGCGGGCGACGGCGTGGATTTCAGCGTGGTCAAGCCTGAACGTTACACGCTGGACGGATTGTTACTCACTGGTACGTTCAACACGGCCGACGGTATTGCCACCGCAGACAACGGGGCACAGACCGGAGAACTGACCATGAATCTGGCAGACGGCAATCTCACGTCATCGATCATCCTCTTCCCGCAGACAGTTGCATCCCTGCCGTTGGTTGTGAATTACAAAGGGCAGGAATATCATGCCACACTCACCATGCCCGAAGGCGCACTGCAGGCGGGCAACAACTATACCTATACCGTCAAGGTACGCAACAAAGTCCTTGAAGTCAGCGAAGCCACCATTGCAAAGTGGAACGATATAGACGGTGGAGAAGTGGATGCTGACCTGTAAGATATTAATAATTAATCGATTAGAATGAAGAATTATGAGACATAGATTATTTATCCCCGCAGTCCTCGCGCTGCTGTTCGCCCTCACCGCCTGCACACAGGACGAACTGGCAGACGATAACCGTCTGTCCAAAGAGGAATATCCTATAGTCATCCGTGCCACCGGACTGTCCGTGGAGGCAGCCCCATCAACCCGTGCATCCGTGGACGGCGACTGGCAGGGCGTCAATTCCGTGGCACTCAAGATGGGCGATGCGGTAAAGGAGTACATAGTATCGACTTCGGATGCCGACGGCTACAAGAGCGCCACGCTGACCTCCAACGACCCGTACTACTGGACCAGCCGCGACCCGATTACCGTATCGGCATGGTGGCCCTTGGATGATACAGACATCACACAGATGCCTGCCGTGAAGGTTGCCGAAGACCAAAGCAAATTGGCTGACTTCCAGAAAAGCGACTTCATCTCTGCTGAGAACCGGAAAGTGGAATTTAACAACCCGACACTTGAATTTACCCACCGCACGGCACGCGTGGCAATCGAACTGAAGCCCGGCACGGGATTCACGAGCGTCGCCGGTGCCACGGTGAGCCTCGTGAGCCTGTCCGCCGATAACGGCAACCCGACCGCCATCAAGACCTACAACGCAAGCGGCAACACCTACGAGGCACTGACCGCCCCGCAGACCGTTGCGGCAGGCAAGCCGTTCGTCAAGGTGGAACTCGGCGGCGGCACCTTCTACTTCCGTCCGCAGAACAACGTCGTATTAGAAGCGGGCAACCGCTATACCTACACCGTAAAGGTGAATGCCACCGGCCTGACGTTAGAGGGTTGCACTATCGGTGACTGGGCTGACGGCGGTGGCGAGAGCGGCGAGGCTGAGGATCTGGGCTACATCTACGACAGCAACACCAAGACCTACACGGTCTATAACGCAGACGGCCTGCTGGCATGGAACGAAGCCTCACAAAAAGATGAATCGATAAATTGCACCCTCACCGCCGACATCGACATGACGGGTAAGGAATGGACACGGTCAGGCATATTTACATTCTACTCCGGCGTCTTTAATGGACAAGGACACCGCATTACAGGATTTAACTCTTCAGCAATGAATAATACTGGATTTTTGGGTTCATTCTTAAGTGAACGTGGAGTGATAAAGAACCTACAACTCATAGATGTGAATCTGTATGGCAGTAGTGGAAATACTGCTGGAATAGTGGGCCGAAATCATGGCCAAATCATTGCCTGCTCTGTGACGGGAAAAATTTCTGCATATGGTAGAACTTGTGGTATAGCCGAATCAAATTATGGCGATATCATCGCTTGCTGGTTCGACGGCACATTGACAGAGTATGAATCTGGAGCTATAGTGGGTCATAACTACAATACTATAACTTCCTGCTATTGGGGAGGCAATCTCGGGCAAGGAGTTTATCGTAATGAAGTAGGAAGGGTAGATGCCACGAAGGTGGACGACGCGACCGTGAAATGGCAGACAGCCGTCGATGGCATGAACCACGCCCTCACTGACAACGACTACCAGTGGGCACTAGGCACCAACGGTCTGCCCGTACTGCAAAAGAAACAATAACAACCCCTAAACAACACGCATCATGAAACGAACAAACATCCATATATCCGCAGCCATCGCCCTGCTGCTCGGCCTTGCCGCCTGCACGCAGGACGAAGCGGACTTCCTGCCGGAAGGGGCGGAAGGCACATCCATCGTCTTCACCGCCACGGGGCTGAATCCCGTCGCGACAGCCATCGCTGGCACCCGTGCCCCAGTGGACGGCAATTGGGAGGGTGTGCAGAGCGTGGCAGTCCTGATGGATGGCACGGTGAAGACGTACAACGTGACGCTCACCGCCGCCGACCCCGCCAGCGCCACGCTGACCTCCACCGACCCGCACTACTGGACAAACCACAACGACATCACCGTCACAGCGTGGTGGCCCTACATCGCTGGCGAGACAACTCCGCCTGCTGTGAAGGTAAAAGCCAACCAAAGTGCCCAGAAGGACTTTGAGGGCAGCGACCTCATCGTAGCCGACGGACAGAAGGTGACCTACGGTAGCCCCACGCTCCGCTTCACCCACCGCACGGCGCGGGTGACCATCGTTCTGACGGACTACACCGAGGGGCTGGCATCCGTGCAGCTGACGGGTCTCTCCACCGAAGGCGACAACCCGGATATAATCGTCCCGTATGACAAGGGCAGCAACACCTACATCGCCCTCGTAGCCCCGCAAAGTGTGGCAGCTGGCACGACCTTCATTACCTGCACCTTCACCAACGGCAAGACCTTCGTTTATAAGATGAAGAATGCTACCGACTGGCAGGCGGGCGGTGAATATACCTACACCGTCTCCCTCGCAGCGGCAAAAGACCTGGGCTATACCATAGAGAGCAACGGCAGCTACACCGTGACCTCCGCCGACGGTCTGATGAATATAGCCGAATTAGTGAACGGAGGTAAGACCGACATTAACATTACCCTCGACAAAAACATTGACCTCACAGGCAAAGACTGGACACCGATAGGCACAAGTTTCAGCAACAAATACACCGGCACCTTCGACGGTGGCGGTCATACCATCAAGGGGCTGACCGTTACGACAAATGACCAATTTGTGGGTCTGTTCGGCTCTATCGGTTATGCTGGTACGGTGAAGAACGTGATGATGGAGGACGTACAGATAACAAGCAATCACGGGTCGGGCTTTGCCGGCGGTGTGGCAGGATTTAGCGATGGCACCATTGAAAACTGCTCGGTGTCGGGCAGCGTCAGCGGCACGGTGTACGTCGGCGGTGTAGTGGGTGCTCAATGGAACGGTTCCACCACCGGATGCAGCTCCTCTGCCACAGTGAAGGGAACGGTCTATGTCGGCGGCGTGGTAGGTCAGACGAATGGGGGTGCCACCATGACCGCTTGCTATGCCACGGGCAACGTGATCATAGAAATAGACCCCGTATCGAATATCTCTGGCGGCGGTTTGGTGGGACTCAACGGAGGAAACGGCGTTTGTGCCTGCTATGCCACGGGCAACGTAACCAGTACAGGTAGTAGCACTGGCTATGTGCATATCTTCGGCTTGTTGGGAGATAACTTCAATACCGTGACCGTCTGCTATTGGAAGAACAATCATGAACAAGGTATCGGCTACAATAAGGAAGGCATCGCCCCCGAAGCCACGAAGGTGGACGGCTCTGTCGTTACCTGGCAGAAAGCCGTTGATGCAATGAACACCGCCTTGCAGAACGCAGGCTCAGAGTGGCGTTACGAACTTAAAGGAGCATTGCCTACCTTGAGGAAGCAGTAAGCCGTTGCGGGCGGAAATGTTCCGCCCGCAACGGAAAGAACCGAAGTATAACCCCAATAAAAAAAGGAGGACGTGATGGAACACACGGAGAATCCACCAATGAGAGTGGTTGTGTCTGCAAATTTTTGTCAGGCACAGACTAAATTCGTACATTCAATTGATAGTAAATTGGATGATTTTTAGAGTAGTATTAATCAATAATTAAAAGTAAAAACTATAAACGAACAGAATTTGCCCGAGAATACTAAAAAGTTTAGAAAAAATGTTGGGGGATATAGAGAAATGAATCAAGACGGATTTTTTGTTAGGAAAAATGGTGGAAAATGAAGAAATCTTTGTACCTTTGCAACATGATAAAGATATGATATGATGAAAAGAAAAACATATATATTCGGGGCACTCCTGGCGCTCCTTGTGCTGACTGCCTGCCAGGGCGGAAAGACGACGGGAACGCTGCTGCATCGCTACATCCTGATTCCGAAAGGAGAGGAGGGCGATAAGACGGTGGCGATGCTTGCCTACAGTCTCCATAATGGTTCGTTTTCCCAACCTTGCGGAAATCCCATGGCATGTAAATCTACATTGGGGTATTCAGCAAATAATTTGAACAGAGAACTTTTCAAGTCCATGCAAGGTGTAATAGTTTGCTCCAAATATAATAAGGTGCATAGCTGATGGTACAACTTGATGGGCTTTTGACTTGGAGTAATCCATTGAAGAGGAAGTCGATTGGGTAATTGAGGCTTCAAGGCAAAACGCCTGTTCCATATACGGGCATGATGAGCACAGCAATTGCGAAGTACAGTTATACACCTTATCCAACTTTCCAAATATGTGTATTGAGGAAGTCCAAGTTCTCTTGCCACTTGCTTTTTTAGCCGATTATCCTTAAACAGGCAAAACAACTTAGAAAGCGTACCAAAAGAAACATCTTAGTTCGAAGAGAAATCTCTATATCTTGGATTGCCTTGAATATAAGTTGACGGAGTTCTTTATCAAAGAGATAAAGGTTGATGGCTTGCTCAAATGTACTGCCCGACTTGTATAGATGATGTAGTTGGTCTTCTTCCATATACCCATATAAAAAGCGAAGTCCCACCGTGGTACGCATCGTTGAGAGGCGTGGTGGGATTTGTTGCTGCAAAGATATGCTTTTTTGTCGGAATCTCCAAACTTTTTCTTGAAAATCTGCTTATAAAAAGAGGAATTTAACGCAAAAAGTTCTAATTTCCATAAAAATCTCATTGTGAATCATTGGATATTTAGAAAATTGTCGTATCTTTGCCCTCGAATTGAGGCGTTCTTTGGATATTGCAAAATACAGAAACGAGCAGAAGTCCGCTCGTTTTCATATTGTTATCTATATTATGTAGGCAAACGTCCAACTTCTTGATATTCAATCAAAGTCCCAATTAGAGCGAGTTACCCTTTTTAATCCTTATAATCTACCTTGATTACGATAACGCGGATGGTCTGGTCTCCACCATCTGTTGCCACCTTGGCGATGTGCCAGTCGCGTGGGAAGAAGATGAAGAATTCGCCAGGATTGCTGTCGTAGAAACGGGCCTTCTGGCGGTCGTAATCATAATGAATCACGTCTGGACGATATTTGCAGTTGGGGGTGCTGGAGTAGTGGTCGATCACGCCAAAACGCTCTGTGCCCTTTACTACATACTGAAAATCGATGTGCTTATGATGACTCTCGCTGCGGCGCTTTTCCAGCGGCTCGTTCTTGCTGTCCTCTACACTTACCACGAGGTCGGAACCTGGAATCTTGTGCTTTCCCTTCGGAATGCTCAGCAAATCGGTCTTTGCCAGATAGTCGAAGAGCGCCTGCCATTGCTGCGGATTCTTCTGATACTGCAGATAGAAATCTACGAGGTTTACGCTGGAATGTGGCTTCGCCTTGTCGAAACCATTGCGCCAGATACCGCTCTCAGCCCAAGCTATAGCCTCTTTTATGAGTTCGGGCTTATCGCCGTAATACTGTGTGTAATAACCTCTCTTACAGCAGCTTTTCTCTTCAGAATTCTTACAGCCGTTCTGCGCATTTGCAGTCAGCGATGTACAGAATAAAAGGGCTATGCCCCAGATAATCTTCTTCATTTTGACTTATTATTGTAGTGTTAGTTAAATTTGAGGGCAAAAGTACAAAGAATATTCGAGAAAACAAACGGAAAATGGAGATTTCTTTGTATCTTTGCACACATATTTTGTAAGATTATGAAAAAACTGTATATTCTTTTGTGTGGGGCAACGGCGGCCCTGCTGATGGCGGCATGCCAGGGAGGAAAGACGGCTGCTGCCGATGCTGAGGCTGGAGATACCTTGGAGATGAAGTACGCCAAGTTGCTTACCATCGTGAAGCATGGCGATGGGGAAGAGACTTCCGATGCTGCGGAAGGCTTTGATTATCAGTATGCTGAGGCTATCATCGCCAATCCCTGGAAGGCGGGAACGATGCTGCATCGCTACATCCTGATTCCGAAGGGAGAGGAGGGGGATAAGACGGTGGCGAGACTCGCCCTGCAACGCACTTTGGGCATGGGATGCACTACCGATACCGTGAGGACACCGGTGGAGAGGAGTGCAGTTTTTATCGCTCCCCATTGCCAGTTGATGTACGAACTGGGATGCCAGCAGGCTATCCGTGGCGTCTGCGACCTCAATTACATCAATATTCCGGATGTCAGGAAGAGGGCTGCTTCTGCAGGGAAGGCTTCTTCCGGGAATGCTTCTGCTCAGAATTCCATCGTGGATTGCGGTTCCAGTATGGCTCCCGACATCGAGCGCATTATCGCCCTGAAACCCGAAGCCATCCTCCTTTCGCCTTTCGAAAACAGCGGAGGATATGGCAAGCTTGATAAACTGCACGTGCCCATCATCGAGGCTGCCGACTATATGGAGTCTTCGCCACTAGGCAGGGCGGAATGGATGAAATTCTACGGCATGCTCTTTAAAAAAGACGGGAATGCACCGAAGACCGCTCTTGCTGCATCTTGCGAACCAAAGGCAGATTCGCTCTTTGCGAAGATAGAAAAGGAATATCTGAAGCTGAAAGCTGAGGCTGCCGGGTATCCGAAGGGCCTCTCTATCCTGACCGAAAGAAAAACGGGCAACGTATGGTATGTGCCTGGAGGTCAGAGTACTATCGGTATTCTGCTGAAGGATGCCAACGCCCGTTATATCTTCGAGGACGATCAGCACAGCGGAAGTCTGGCGATGAGTCCGGAGCAAATCTTGGCGAAGGGAAAGCAGGTGGATGTATGGGCGTTCAAGTATTTCGGTGGTGCCCCTCTGTCGCAGGCTCAACTGCTTCAGGAATATGACGGCTACAAGGCTCTTGCTGCCTTCAGCCGGGGTAATATCTATCAGGTAGATACCTCTACGGTACCTTATTTCGAGCTTACGAGTTTCCATCCCGAACTGCTGCTCAGAGAGTTCATCATCCTGGCTCATGGCGAGCGGTTCGGCAAATTGAGATTCTATAAGAAATAGGGCTTTAATCAGAGATTTTACAAGAAATAGTTTTAGTGAATGAAAACCATCGTTTTAGGGGCAATCGCCATTATCATACTGTTTTTCGCCAACCTGACATGGGGGAGTGTAAACATCCCGTGGCAGGACGTGGGGGCGATTATTTCGGGTTCTCAGACTGACGAAACCTACCGCTATATTCTGTTGGAATCGCGACTGCCGGCGGCGATTGCCGCTTTGCTTTCGGGCGCAGCCCTCGCCACGAGCGGCTTGCTCCTGCAGACAGCCTTTCGCAATCCTCTGGCGGGTCCTGACGTGTTCGGTATCAGCAGCGGAGCCGGACTGGCGGTAGCCATCGTGATGCTTGCCTTTGGCGGCAATATTGCCCTGGATGATTTAGGGGTAGGTTTTCTGGGCGATGCCGGCAACTATGCCATCGGCGGTTTCCTGGCTATCCTCATCGCAGCCTTTATAGGGGCTATGGTGGTGATGGGCATCATCACCTTCTTTTCTGCCATTGTGCGCAGCCATACGGTACTGCTCATCATCGGACTGATGGTGGGTTATCTGGCAAGCAGCGCCATCTCATTGCTCAATTTCTTCAGCACGGCAGAGGGCGTGAAATCGTATATGGTTTGGGGCATGGGCAGCTTTGGCAATGTTTCGAGCCAGCAGATGATGTTCTTCATCCCGTTAACCCTCATTGCCCTGGCTGCATCTCTGCTCCTTGTAAAACCGCTGAACGCCATGCTGTTAGGCGAGCTGTATGCCGAGAATCTGGGCTTCAACATCAGGCGTCTGCGCATCGTTCTGCTCATCATCACCGGTCTTCTTACGGCAGTGGTTACTGCCTTCTGCGGTCCCATTGCCTTCATCGGCCTGGCAACGCCGCATATCGCCCGCCTCATCATCAGCACGGAGAATCATCGCCGACTGTTGCCCGTCACGATGTTGATGGGTGCATCCATTGCCCTTCTCTGCAATCTCTTCTGCACCCTTCCGTCGGACGGTGGCATCATCCCGCTGAATGCCGTCACCCCGCTATTCGGCGCTCCCGTCATCATCTATGTTTTGGTGAAGAGGAGATAGGGAAAAAGTCAGAGTTTTGCTTAGTTTTTTGCTGGGCTCAACTGATAGTGTATGAAACAGGAAAAGAATATAGAACGAATGTTTCGTCAGCATTATGAGAAGATGTATAATCTGGCCAGGTGCATCTTAAGCGCGTGAAGGAGAGGGGCAAAGCTGTATGATGAGTTAAGAATGCTAAAAAATAATCATGGGTAATGTGTTTACTCATCTATTCTTTGTATCTTTGCAAAGTAGAATTGAGTAATTCGTGACGTAGAATTGAGTAATTTGTGACAAAGAATTGAGTAATTCGTTATAAAGAATTGAGTTGTTTAATATTACAAATTAAAGAATATGGGTGAGTATAGAAGACCACATTACAACTTGATGTTGAGTAGGTTGAGCGAAAGACGTAAGTGTATATTTGTTTTGGCAGGACCAAGACAGGTTGGCAAATCAACAGTTATGGCGCAAATAGCAGAGACTATTGATAAGGTAGTATTTCAATTTAATGCTGATTCTGTAAATGAAGAAGATTCGGATTGGATTCGACGTTCTTGGGAGTCTGTTCGAAGCCGAATGGATATTCAGCATTTGCAAGAAGCTGTTCTTGTAATAGACGAGATACAGAAAATACGCAGATGGAGTGAATATGTGAAGAGAGAGTGGGATGCCGATACCCTAAATCATGTAAACCTGAAAGTCGTATTGCTTGGTTCGTCTCGCTTGCTTTTGCGCAAAGGGCTAACCGAGTCTTTAGCTGGTAGATTCGAGTTGATTCGTATGGGGCATTGGACTTTTCCGGAAATGAAAGCTGCCTTCGGGTTATCACTCCAACAATGGATTTATTTTGGAGGTTATCCAGGCTCGGTGGATTATATAGGGGATTTTAGGCGTTGGAGGAAATATGTCAAGGATTCTCTTGTGGCACCTGCCATTGAAAAGGATGTTCTCTTGACTTCGAATATTTACAAGCCTTCACTCATGTCACAGCTTTTTGAGGTAGGTTGTTCTTATTCTGGTGAGTTGTTGTCACTCACCAAAATGCTTGGACAATTGCAAGATGCAGGCAATGTCACGACTTTGTCTTCTTATCTCGAAATATTGAAGCAAGCCAACTTGCTTTGCGGACTTCAAAAGTTTGCATGCGATGAGGCTCGTAAGAGACAGTCTATCCCAAAGTTTACAGTGTTTAACAATGCTTTGTTCACGGCATATCGCGGTAAGGGGTTTGACAAAGATTATGTTGACCCAATGATTTGGGGCAGATGGGTGGAATCGGCAGTGGGTACTTGTCTTCTCGATTTTGTGGAGGACAATGACTGTCATCTCTATTATTGGCGAGATCATAATAATGAGGTGGATTATATCCTGGAGTCACAAGGAGATTTCGTTGCCATAGAGGTTAAGAGTGGAAAGAGAGGCATGAATAGTGGTATTCCTATGTTTCAAGAGAAATTCCATCCTCTGAAATCAATCGTTGTTGGCACCGATGGTATTCCATTTGAAGAATTCTTCTGTATGGATATCATGCAATTGTTTGAATAAAAATTGGAAAATCATCTATCGATATGATGCGGAATACGATAGAATTATTCTTGTTGACTTATGGAATATGAGACGAAATCCCAAGTACCTGATTAGGCAGTTCAGAAGAAAACTATAAGAAAAAGTAAACAGCCAACTTTCAATTGGGATATTGAAGGTTGGCTGTCTTCATTTAAGAAATGCAGATTTTTAAAGTAGCATTCTTACTTATTCACGACATTAATCGGATTGCCCTCGAGAAATGCCTTGACGTTGGCGGCTACCTGCTTGTTCAGGCGCTCGCGAGCCTCGTAGGTGGCCCAGGCAATATGAGGGGTGAGGTAAGCATTAGGCTCGCCGAAGAGCGGATTCTCCTTTGATGGCGGCTCCTGAGCCATTACGTCGGCACAGTAGGCACCCAGACTGCCTTCGTGAAGGGCAGCAGCTACGGCCTCCTCATCTACCAGCGGACCGCGACCCGTATTAACCAGGATGGCGGTATCCTTCATCTTCTCCAGACTCTCCTTATTGATGAAATGATAGGTGTCATCAGAAAGCGGACAATGGAGCGAGAGAATATCGCTCGTGGCAAGCAAACCCTCCTTGCTCACCTTCTGGATCCACTCAGGCAGATCGCTCGAATTCTTGCTGGTGCAGGCACAGATGTTCATGCCAAACTGGCGGGCGATGTTGGCAACTTTCATGCCGATATTGCCCAGTCCCATGATACCCAGGGTCTTGCCGGCAAGTTCCATCAGTGGGGTATCCCAATAACAGAAATCCTTATTGTAAGCCCAGCGCTCGTTGCGGTTCTCCTGGGTGTAATGCTCTACGCGGTTGGTTACGGCAAGGATGAGGGCGAAGGTCATCTGTGCCACGCTGTCGGTGCTGTAGGCTGGTATATTGGTTACGATGATGCCCTGTTTCTTGGCAGCCTCGATGTCTACCACGTTGAAACCGGTAGCCTGGATACCGATGTATTTCAGTTTAGGAAGCTGCGCCAGCGTCTCTGCATCTATCTGTACCTTGTTCAGAAGGATGATGTCGGCATCCTTGGCACGTTCCACTTTCTCTGCATCTGATGTGCGAGGATAAACTACCACCTCGCCCAGTTTCTCCAGAAGATGATAATCCAAATCTCCCGGGTTTGCGGCATAGCCGTCTAGAATAACAATCTTCATAAATTTTTCCCGTTTTCTGTTGTTATAAAATTCAAGACCCATCTGTCCTGGCAAATCTGAGTCTGAGTTTATTTTAATGGGAAAAGCCTTCCCCCTGAGAAAGAGAAAGGCTTTTCCGTATGTATGGTTTATTCGTTCATCAAGTAGTTCTTGAATGATGCGAAATCCTTGGTCATCTGGATGCTCTTCTTCTCACCCTTCATGAATTCTGCAAGGCGTGCAGGAATCTCAATGTCGCTGTCAAGGATGCTGTCTACCTTCTCCTTGAACTTGGCAGGATGAGCGGTCTCGAGGAATACGCCAACCTCACCTGGCTTCAACTGCTCCTTCAGGGCGCGATAGCCGCAAGCTCCGTGAGGGTCAAGCACATACTTGGTTTCATTGTAGCACTGCTTCATGGTTTCTGCAATCTGCTCGTCCTTGTATGTAGCACCACCGATGTAGGCAGCGATGGCATCGTGATCGCCCTTGTAGAGGTCGTAGATGCGGGCAAAGTTTGATGGGTCGCCTACGTCCATGGCATTGGCGATGGTCTGCTTGCTAGGCTGTGGATTGTACTTGCCTGTCTGCAGATACTCGTAGAAGATATCGTTGGCGTTGTTGGCTGCGATGAAGCGGTGGATAGGCAATCCCATCTCATGACCGAAGAGTCCGGCTGTGATGTTGCCGAAGTTGCCGCTAGGTACGCAGATAACCAGCTTGTCGGCGAGCCCCTTCTCCTTCATGCGGGCATAGGCATTGAAATAATAGAATGCCTGAGGCAGGAAGCGGGCTACGTTGATAGAGTTGGCTGAGGTGAGCTTCATGTGCTTGTTGAGCTCCTCGTCCATGAACGCAGATTTCACCAGTGCCTGGCAGTCGTCGAATACGCCATCTACCTCGAGGGCTGTGATGTTCTGGCCGAGGGTAGTGAACTGGCTCTCCTGAATCTTGCTCACCTTGCCCTTAGGATAGAGCACGTAAACATGGATGCCGTCAACGCCGAGGAAACCGTTGGCAACAGCCGAACCGGTATCGCCCGATGTAGCTACGAGCACATTCACCTCTTCCTTGCCCTCCTGACGTACGAAGTACTGCAGGAGACGGGCCATGAAGCGCGCACCCACATCCTTGAAGGCGAGGGTAGGACCATGGAACAGCTCGAGAGAGTAGATGTTTGGCTCTACCTCGACTACAGGGCAGTCGAATGCCAGGGTATCGTATACAATCTTCTTCAATGACTCGGCATCAACGTCCTCGCCAAAGAAGGCATCAGCTACCTTGTAGGCAATCTCCTGGAAGGAGAGTTTCTCGATGTTGTCGAAGAAATCCTGTGGCAACTTCTTGATGATTTCTGGCATATAGAGACCACGGTCTTCTGCCAGACCTTTAACTACCGCCTTGTGAAGGTCGGCGATGGGTGCTTTCTTATTTGTTGAATAATATTTCATTGTAATTCTAGTTTAAAATTTATAGTTTATAGTTTATAGGGTAATCTTGTATTAAGCAGACTTGCTATAAACTATAAACTGTTAACTATTAACTTAGTTGATTCCCATAAATGTGTTCATGAATTCCTGCAGCTGCAGCATGCCGTAACCGCCACTCACGCAGCTTACCTCGTCATACTTCTCTACGCTATCCGGCTCAATGCCAGGGTAATAGATGATGAAAGGCACAGGCTCCTTTACGTGGGTACGGATCTCTACCGGAGTAGGATGGTCGGGGAGAACAGCGATGCATACCGGCTCGTCCCAGGTACTTACCTCATCGAAGATAGGCTTGATGAGTCGCTGGTCGAGGTTCTCGATGGTCTTCAGCTTCAGCTCCAGATCGCCATCATGACCCGCCTCGTCGCTCGCCTCTACGTGAACATAAACGAAGTCGTCGCCATCCTTCAATGCCTGGATAGCTGCGGCTGCCTTGCCCTCGTAGTTGGTATTGGCAAGACCGGTAGCGCCCTCAACGATGATGTTGCGCAGACCGGCGTAATGGCCGATGCCTCGAATCAGGTCTACGGCAGAAATCACGGAACCCTTCTTGATCTGTGGATACATCTGGGAGAGGGTGAGCATGTGCGGACGGTAACCGCCGCCCCAAGGCCAGATAAGATTGGCCATTCGTTCGCCACGCTCCTTGCGCGCCACATTGAAAGGATGGTTCTCCAGGAGTTCCTGACTCTCGAGAATCAGCTGGTTCAGAAGGTCGGCTGTATCACGACGGCTGATATGACCCTCATCGCCTCCAATCTCCGGCAAGATAGGTTTCACCATCAGCTTATGCCATTCCTCGTTGGGATGATCATGAGGTGGGGCACAGTCGATATGCTTGTTTCCGTGCTTCACCACCAGAAGATGGCGATACTGGATGCCGGTAACAAACTTGACATCAGGATATTTCTTGCCGAGGGTATCGTTGAGATACTTGATGAGCACATCCGCATCTTCCGTTTCCAGGTTACCACCGTTGTGGGTGATAATCTTGCCGTCCTGCACATTGATGATGTTGCAGCGCAGGGCAAGGTCGGTAGGCTTCAGTTCATAGCCTATGCTGGCAGCCTCCAGCGGTCCGCGTCCTTCGTAAACTTCGTTCTGGTCGTAGCCCATGATAGAGCTGTTGGCAACCTCAGAACCCGGATGGAATCCATCTGGCACGGTAACGAGTCTTCCTGTCTTGCCCTTCTTGGCAAGCATATCCATATAGGGTTTGTTGGCGTATTGCAGGAGTGTCTTTCCACCCAGTCTTTCTACCGGGTGGTCAGCCATTCCGTCGCCAAGAATGATAATATGTTTCATCTCTTTTTTTAATGTTAAGTGTTAAATGTTAGCGATACTCATGATGTTGGCGAATACACCGGCAGCAGTTACGCTGGCTCCGGCACCATAGCCCTGAATCATCATAGGGTATTCCTTATAGCGCTCGGTGGTGAGCAGCACGATGTTGTTGGAACCTTCCAGATTGTAGAACGGATGCTCAGGACCGACAGCCTGCAAACCTACGCTTGTCTTGCCGCCATCCAGGGTAGCAACGAAGCGCCAGCGTTTGTGCTCTACATCGAGCGCCTTGCGCTTAGCCTCGAAATCGGCATCGAGCTCAGGAAGCTTCTTCCAGAAGTTGTCGAGCGAACCCTTGAAGTATTTGTCTGGCACGAAGAGGTTTTTCTCTACATCTTCCTGCTCTACGCGGTAACCTGCCTCGCGGGAGAGAATCACCAGCTTGCGAATCACGTCCATACCGCTCAGGTCGATACGTGGATCTGGCTCGCTGTAGCCCTTCTCCTTAGCCAGTCTCACAGTCTCAGAGAATGGAACGACGCTGGAGATGGCGTTGAAGATAAAGTTGAGCGTACCTGAGAGAACTGCCTCAATCTTAAGGATTTTATCTCCGGAGTTGCGGAGGTCGTTGATGGTTCCGATGATAGGAAGACCGGCACCTACGTTGGTCTCGAAACGGAATACTACACCACGCTGGATGGCAGTCTTCTTCAGTTTCTCGTAGTTCTCATATTCGCTTGATGCAGCTATCTTGTTGGCTGCGATAATGCTTACGTTGTGCTCCAGCAGACTCTGGTAGAGAGCGGCCACATCCTTGCTGGCTGTACAGTCTACAAACACGCTGTTGAAGATGTTCATCGCCAGGATGGTATCGCGCAGAACCTCTGGAGTGCTTGGGTCTGAAGTCTTCAGTTCCTCGCGATAGTTTTCGAGATCAATACCATCGCGGTTGAAGATGGCGTTCTTGGAAGAAGCGATACCCACCACGTTGAGCTTCAGTTTGCTGCGCTCCATGAGGTCGGCATACTGGTTCTTGATCTGCTCGATGAGCTTTCCGCCCACGGTACCCACACCGCAGATGAAGAGGTTCAGAACCTTGTATTCTGAAAGGAAGAAACTGTCGTGGAGTACGTTGAGTGACTTTCTCAGATAATCGCTCTTCACTACGAACGAGATGTTGGTCTCTGAAGCACCCTGTGCACAGGCGATGACGGAAATACCGCTACGGCCGAGGGTTCCGAAGAGCTTACCGGCGATACCGGCTGCATGCTTCATGTTTTCACCCACGATGGCGATAGTAGCCAAGCCCTTCTCTGCGTGCATTGGGTACATGGCACCATCGGCAATCTCGTTGTGGAACTCATTGTTCAATACCTTTACAGCCTCTTCTACATCCTGCTCGCGCACACCGATAGAGGTAGAGTTCTCAGATGATGCCTGTGACACCATGAACACAGAGATGCCCTCGTTGGCAAGAGCGGTGAAGATACGGCGGTTTACACCAATCACACCGACCATGGAAAGACCGGTTACGGTGATGAGCGCTGTACCGTTGATGGAAGAGATACCCTTGATAGGCTTCTGGTCGCCATCTATCTTGTTCTTGATGATGGTGCCCGGAGCATCTGGGTTGAAGGTGTTCTTAACCTTGATAGGAATATTCTTGACACAAACCGGGTAGATGGTTGGAGGATAGATGACCTTTGCACCAAAGTTGCAAAGCTCCATCGCCTCAACGTAACTCAGTTCGTTGATGGTATAAGCTGATTTGATGACACGTGGGTCGGCGGTCATGAAACCGTCTACATCAGTCCAGATTTCGAGCACTTCTGCATCGAGTGCAGCTGCTATGATGGCTGCGGTGTAGTCGCTACCGCCACGGCCAAGGTTGGTGGTGCGGTCTGTGTTCTTGTCACGACTGATAAAACCCGGAACGAGAGATATGCGTGGAATTTCTGCAAAGGCTTCTTTTACCAGTTTGTTGGTCAGCTCGCTGTCGAGTACATGCTTGCCTTTGCCGTTCTTGCGCTCAGTCTTGATGAAGTTGCGTGAGTCGAACCATTTGGCTCCACGAATCAATGTGGCAACAATCTTGGAACTGAGTCTTTCACCATAACTCACGATGGCATCCTGTGTTTTCTCGCTGAGGTCGTGGATGAGGTATACACCAAAATAGATGCTCTTCAACTGCTCGAAGAGGGCATCAACCGATTTGAATAAGTTTTCTCTGTCTGTAGTGTCGGTGATGATGGTGTCTATCATCTTGTGGTGGCGATCAACCATGGCTTCGAATTCTACTTTCCACTGTTCATCACCCTTGAGGGCAAGTTGAGAGGTTTGCAAGAGTTTGTCCGTGATACCGCCAAGCGCGCTCACGACAACCACTACACTCTGTTTCTTAGCCTCGTTTTCAACGATACGTTTCAAGCTGAGGATGCTTTTTACGGAACCAACCGATGTTCCGCCGAATTTTAATACTTTCATATGTTCTTGAATTTTACGTTGGTAATGTAATGCCTCCCCCGAAACGACCGGGGCCGAAGCAGAACTTGAGGGCAAAAGTACGAATAATATATCAAACTGCCAAGGATTTTAACAAAAAAGTAGCATATTGTAGATAAAAAAGCTATTTCAGTAGATAATTATAGGCTCTTCCTCTCCCTTATACCTTATTATATATATAAAAAACGTTGAAATGTTTGGGTGTTTCGGATTATTTGCTTAATTTTGCCGATGTAATTCAAAGCATTAGCAATATGGTTACAGAAGTAAATAGTAAAAATCAACTCGTTGAACGCAATTTCAAACGAAATGAGATGCTGGCTGAGTATTTCTTTGGTCTTTCAAAGATGGTATGCAGCGGTATTGGAATTGGTGCATTGTCGCCACTGTTTACAGGTGAGGCAATGGGAGTAACTAACTATGTTTGCATGGGATGCGCAGTAATCGCTGCTGCATGTTTTGCTTATGCAGGCAATTATTTATTAAAAGTAGAATTAAAAAAGAAATAATTATGGAAATGTTGACAATACTTTTTGCAATAGCAGCAATCATTGGTGTCGGTTTGGTTATTTGGATGAAATATACTGAATCTGGTAAAAAATGGGTTGAGGGTGAGTATTAATACTTTTTGAATCAAGTAATGAAATATCTTTTATTCTCAGATATCCACGGCTGTTTGCCAGCCCTGGAAAAGGTCCTCGATTTCTTCGAGGCTGAACATTGTGACATGATGTGCATCATGGGGGATATCATCAACTACGGTCCCCGCAACCGCATTCCGGAAGGAATCGATCCTAAGGGTATCGTAGAAAGACTGAATGCGCTGGCAGACAAGATTATCGCTGTGCGTGGCAACTGCGATGCGGAAGTAGACCAGATGCTCCTCGATTTCCCTGTCATGGAGACCTATGCCTTGCTGGTAGACGGAGGCAAGCGCTATCTTCTGACCCATGGACATGTATACAATAAGGAAAACATGCCGAAGGGTCCTTACGAGGCTATGATCTATGGACACTCCCATCTCTGGGAACTCTCTCATAACGAGAAGGGGCAGGCCATCGTAAATACAGGCAGCATCACCTTCCCGAAGGGTGGCAATCCGCCAACCTTTGCAACATTGGAAGATGGTAAGTTCACCATGTATCAGCTGGATACGCTCGAAGTGCTGGCTACAATGGAAGCATGAAAAAGTAAAAGTGAAAAGTGAATTGTGAATGTAATGCGAAATCCGTAATATGGAATCGGTCACTTGTCACTCGTCACTTTTATAAAACTAATCATAAAGTTCAAAGCTCAAAGTATAAAGTATAATGATTCAAGAATACCTGATAAGAATTCTGCCCGAACAGGCAGCCAGCGAGGAAGGCATCAAGCGTTATCTCGCCAAAGAAAAGGGATTGGATGTAAGAACGCTCAACCAGGTGAGGGTTTTGAAGAGAAGCATCGATGCCCGTCAGCGCACCATCTTCGTCAATCTGAAGGTGCGTGCTTATATCAACGAATTTCCGCAGGACGACCAGTATGTCCATACCGAATACCCGGATGTGAGCAGCAGACCTCGTGTTATCGTTGTGGGTGAGGGACCTGGCGGCCTCTTTGCTTCCCTGCGCCTGATAGAACTGGGATACCGTCCTATCGTGCTGGAGCGAGGTAAGGATGTGCGCGAACGCAAGAAGGACCTCTCTAACATTACCAAGACTCAGAAGGTAGATGGTGAGAGCAACTACTGTTTCGGTGAAGGTGGAGCCGGTGCTTATAGTGACGGCAAACTCTATACACGAAGCAAGAAAAGGGGAAGTGTAGATAAGATTCTGAACGTATTCTGCCAGCATGGTGCCAATACCAATATCCTGGCAGATGCCCATCCGCATATCGGTACCGACAAGTTGCCACGCGTTATTGAAAACATGCGCGACACCATCATCAAGTGTGGCGGCGAAGTGCATTTCCAGACCAAGATGATTCGTCTGATCCTTGAGAGTGAAGGTAAGCTGACGGCACCTGATGCCGCAGCTGGCGATAGGGTGATAGGCGTAGAAGCCGTGAATCTGGCTACGGGTGCTGAGGAAACTTATCGCGGACCGGTTATCTTGGCAACAGGCCATAGTGCCCGCGATGTATACCGTTATCTCGCTTCGGCAAAGATAGATATCGAGGCAAAAGGCATCGCCGTAGGTGTGCGTCTGGAACATCCTTCCCAGCTCATCGACCAGATTCAGTATCACAATAAGAGTGGTAGAGGAAAATATCTGCCTGCTGCCGAATATAGCTTCGTTACTCAGGTAGATGGCAGAGGTGTCTATAGCTTCTGTATGTGTCCGGGCGGTTTTGTGATTCCGGCTGCTACAGGACCGGAACAGCTCGTGGTGAACGGTATGAGTCCGAGCAACCGCGGTACTGCCTGGAGCAACTCGGGCATGGTGGTGGAAACTCATCCCGAGGATGTGGCGCAGTTTGTGAAGGAACATCAGTCTGTCATCGAACAGCAGGAAATGAAGGCGCAGGAGAATTCCTCACTCTTCACTCCTCACTCTTCACTCCAAATGATGTACTTCCAGGAAATCGTGGAAAAGCAATGCTGGCAGCAGGGCAACATGAAGCAGACTGCACCGGCACAGCGCATGGCTGACTTCGTGAACAATCGATTGAGTTATGATCTGCCAAAAAGCAGCTATGCTCCAGGCTTGATTTCGAGTCCGTTGCATTTCTGGATGCCATCTTTCGTGAGCAAGCGACTGCAGGAAGGCTTCAAGACCTTCGGCAAGAATGCCCATGGTTTCCTGACCAACGAGGCTACGCTGATAGCGATGGAGACGAGAACCTCATCGCCTGTCCGCATCGTCCGTGACCGCGAAACCCTGCAGCATGTCCGCATCCAGGGACTCTTCCCATGTGGCGAAGGTGCTGGTTATGCAGGCGGAATCGTATCGGCTGGTGTAGACGGAGAAAGATGTGCAGAGATGTGTGCTGAGTATTTGAAACAACAATAAACGAATGCCTGGAATGATGAAATACAGAAAAACGGGAAAGTTTAAGCTGGGCTTCTTGACTTTACTCCTGAGTGTGCTCTTCGTGGCGTGTGGCTCGGGAGCGTCAGATGCTGACAGGCAAATCAAGAGCAAGACTGATTTGAAGGGGGCTGTGATTGGTGTGCAGCTCGGTACCACTAGCGACGGACTAGCTACGGATCTGGAAAAGGAAGGTGGCGGTACCAAGGTAGAACGGTACAACAAGGGAGCCGATGCCATCCAGGCACTCCTGCAGGGTAAGATAGACTGCATGGTGACCGATGAGGCGCCAGCCAAGGCATTCCAACGGGTGAACCCATCGCTCCGTATCCTGCCCGAAACCTTCGATGCGTCCTCTTTCGCCATCTGTGTGGCTAAGGATCATGCTGAGTTGCAGCAGTCCATCAATCATGCCATCCGCATTCTGAAAGAGAATGGCGTCATCGATTCCATCGTCAACCGCCATCTGGAACGGGGCATAGCCGTGGCTTATACGCCAAAGACTTCTGACGTGAAGAAGGTGGGACCGGAAGCGCTGCAGAAACTCGGCTTGAAGACGAGTCTCCGTTTTGCCACCAACGCTACCTTCGAGCCTTTCGAATATTACCAGAATGGCAAGATTGTGGGTATCGACGTGGATGTGGCGAATGCCATCGGCGATGTGATGGGCGTGGATGTCGAGATTCTCGATATGGAGTTTGATGCCATCATCACCTCTGTACAGGCTGGTAAGGCGGATGCGGGTATTGCCGGCATCACGGTTACTCCTGAACGGAAGAAGAATATCGGATTTACAGATTCCTATGCCGATGTGCGACAGGTAATCATGGTGAATTCCAATGAAATGAAAACAGCTGGTAACCAGCCGGGAGTGATAGATAAGTTTAAATCCTGCTTCATAGATGACAACCGTTATCAGTATCTGTTGCAGGGTTTGGGCAATACGCTCATCATCACCTTCTTCGCCATCATCCTTTCCGTGATACTCGGAACGCTGATAGCTATTGTCCGTGCACGTCATGAACGTAAGGGCGACTGGAAGATTCCGAACATGCTCTGCCAGCTGTACCTTACCATCATGCGAGGCACGCCGACCATGGTGCAGTTGCTCATCATCTATTATGTGGTGTTTGCATCAGCAGATGTCAATAAGATACTGGTGGCTGTCATCGCCTTCGGCTTGAACTCGGCAGCTTATATTGCCGAGGTAATCCGCTCGGGCATCATGTCGGTGGATAATGGTCAGATGGAGGCGGGCAGAAGTCTCGGTCTTTCGTATGGCAAGACGATGCGTCTCATCATCCTTCCGCAAGCCTTCAAGAATGTGCTTCCGGCTATGGGTAACGAGCTTATCACTCTGCTCAAGGAAACCTCTATCAGCGGTTATATCGGACTGGTTGACTTGACCAAGGGTTCCGACATCATCCGAAGCATTACTTACGAAGCGATGATGCCGTTGGGCGTAGTAGCCTGTCTCTATCTCGTTCTTGTTCTCGGACTGAACGCAGGAGTGAGAAGGCTGGAAAAGAGACTGAGAAAGAGCGAAAGGAAATGAGGAATCCTGAAAGGGCAAAAGCTTTAAAACAATGGATAAAATGAACGAAATAATCAAGATAGAAGGACTTCGTAAACGCTTCGGCGACAACGAGGTGCTGAAAGGCATTACAACCTCGGTGAGGAAAGGTGAGGTGGTTGCCATCATCGGTCCGTCGGGTTGTGGCAAGAGTACCTTCCTGCGTTCCATCAACCTTCTGGAAGAACCTACCGAGGGTAAAATCTTTATTGATGATATGGATATCACATCAAGCGATGTTGATATCAACCGAATGCGCCAGAGGGTGGGTATGGTATTCCAGCAGTTCAATCTCTTCCCTAATATGACCATACGCCGCAACATCATGCTGGCTCCGGTAGAATTGGGTAAGATGACAAGGGAAGAGGCTGATGAGAAAGCAACGGAACTCCTGACCCGTATCGGATTGCTGGATAAGGCCGGCAGTTATCCCGACAGTCTGTCGGGCGGACAGAAACAGCGCGTAGCTATCGCCCGTGCCTTAGCGATGAATCCTGAGGTAATCCTCTTTGATGAGCCGACTTCGGCTCTCGATCCGGAAATGGTGGGAGAGGTGCTGCAGCTGATGAAAGATGTTGCTGCCGACGGAATGACGATGGTGGTGGTGACCCACGAGATGGGATTTGCAAGAGAAGTGGCCAATCGTGTTCTTTTCTTCAGTGACGGCTATATCACGGAAGACGGAACTCCTGAGCAAATATTCAACCATCCGAAATCGCCAAGACTACAGGAGTTTCTGGGAAAAGTTCTGTAATAGTTGATAGTTAACAGTTTATAGTTAACAGTTACTTGATGACAATAAAAAAAGATGCATTACTGGTATATTCAGCAATGCATCTTTTTTATTTGATGGTCTACAATCAGTAAAATGTAAACTGTAAACTATTAACTATTAACAGTTTTCTTCTCAATAATCTCTTCAGCACGTTTCAGAGCCTTGCTGATGTGATCTGTGATATTATCCTTGCCAAGAATATTGTAGAAACCAGCCTTTTCCAACTGGGCGTTTACCTTCTCGCAAACACCGGAGAGTACAACCTGAATGTCCTCCTTCTGACTCATCTCGCAGAGGTTGGTGAGGTTGTGGATACCGGTTGAATCAACAAATGGAACCTTGCGCATACGGATGACGCGTACCAGTGGACGGTCACCGAAAGCTGCCATCACTTCCTCAAACTTGTTACCGGCTCCGAAGAAGAAAGGACCATTGATTTCGTATACCTCTACGCCCTTCGGAATCGTATAGTGCTCCAGGTTGGTTGAGAGGAAGTCAAACTCCTTGTTCAAGTCAATCTCATCATCGGTAATAGCTGTCACGTCGGTGGTTTCGCTCATTCGCTTCATGAAGAGCAGACAGGCGATAATCAGACCCACCTCAATGGCTACTGTCAAATCGAAGATGATGGTGAGGAAGAAGGTAATCAGAAGTACGGTTACATCGCTCTTCGGATTCTTCATCAATGCCAGGAAACTTCTCCATCCGCTCATTCCGTAAGATACAACTACCAATACACCGGCAAGACAAGCCATTGGTATGTACTGGGCAAGAGGCATCAGAAAGAGGAAGATGAGCAGCAGAACTATGGCGTGGATGATGCCTGCAATAGGAGTCTTACCGCCATTATTGATATTGGTCATTGTGCGGGCAATGGCACCTGTTGCAGGAATACCGCCAAAGAGGGGAGAGGCGATATTGGCCAAACCCTGAGCTACCAACTCGGTGTTACTGTCGTGATGATCGCTGATTACACCATCGGCAACTGTTGCTGAAAGCAAACTCTCAATGGCTCCCAGGATGGCGATGGTAATAGCTGGTGATACAAGACTCTTGATGGTCTCCCAATTCATGACTGGTACCTGAGCTGCAGGCAATTCGTTGCTGATAGAGAAGCGGTCACCAATGGTCTCGATACTCTCAACGCCGGCAAACTGCTTGAGCAGTAAGGCTACAACGGTCATCAGGATGATGGCAATAAGAGAGCCCGGAATCTTCTTGCTGAACTTAGGGGTGATGGCTATAACCACTACGCTTACTATTCCGATAAGGGCACACCAAGGATCTATGGTGTCAAAGCTTTGGAAGTAGACGCCCCATTTCTCCAGAAAATCAGAAGGATTTGAAGTCAACGTCAATCCAAAGAGATCCTTGATCTGGGTCGTGAAGATGGTTACGGCGATACCACTGGTAAATCCCACAACGATAGGGTAAGGGATGTACTTGATGATGGTTCCAAGGCGGAGAAGTCCGAAGAGAACCAGGAACAGACCAGCCATCAGTGTCGCTATCGTCAAACCTTCCATGCCATATTTCTGGATAATGCCATAGATGATAACGATGAATGCTCCCGTAGGACCACCAATCTGCACTTTGCTTCCACCGAAGATGGAGATGATGAGACCTGCTACAATGGCGGTGATGATACCCTTTTCAGGGGTCACGCCAGAAGCGATACCGAATGCGATGGCCAGAGGCAGGGCTACGATACCAACGATGATACCTGCCATGAGGTCAGACATGAATGTTTTCTTGTTGTATGTCTTTAAACAGGAAAACAAACTCGACTTAATTGCTAATGCCTTCATTTGAAAGTTTTAAAATATATGTAATTAATCTTGTTATCCGTTAAAACGTGTGCAAAGGTACTATATTTTTTTTAATTGGCAAAATGTTTTTCTGAGTTTCTCCCTTTTCTTCGATAATATTCTTTTCGTATAGTAATATTCTTCTTTGATAGATATATTCTCCGGATAATACTTTTCTAGTTGAATCCTGATTCCTTTTCGGTCTTGGAATATGAGTACAATATTATTAATGCGCTTGCGGGTGTGCGCCCGCACATGCAGGCAGGCGTATGCATGTATAAAATAAAGTGTAGTGGTAAGAAAAACTCCAGAAAGTCTTTATAAGTGTTAAAAACGCACTAAAATCTCAATTTTTTTGCGAAAAGATTTGGTGGAATGAAAAATAGTTAGTACTTTTGCACTCGCTTTTGAGAAATATGCTTTCTCTTAGCGATTAAAGAAAGAGTTCTTTGAAAGATTTTATATAAACAGACAAGTAGTACAAGAAGCGGTTAACTTCTTAGAAATAAGAAAGTTGACTGGGTAAAAAGAAACGAACCGTCAAGCAATTGACAAGTCAGGTTTACTAAGCTTCAATAAACGAAAAGGATATTCGTCCTAAGTACAGACAACAAACAAACCAAGCCGCAAGGCTAGGTAAAAATGATATTTTACAATGGAGAGTTTGATCCTGGCTCAGGATGAACGCTAGCTACAGGCTTAACACATGCAAGTCGAGGGGAAACGACATCGAAAGCTTGCTTTTGATGGGCGTCGACCGGCGCACGGGTGAGTAACGCGTATCCAACCTGCCCACCACTTGGGGATAACCTTGCGAAAGTAAGACTAATACCCAATGACGTCTCTAGAAGACATCTGAAAGGGATTAAAGATTTATCGGTGATGGATGGGGATGCGTCTGATTAGCTTGTTGGCGGGGTAACGGCCCACCAAGGCTACGATCAGTAGGGGTTCTGAGAGGAAGGTCCCCCACATTGGAACTGAGACACGGTCCAAACTCCTACGGGAGGCAGCAGTGAGGAATATTGGTCAATGGACGAGAGTCTGAACCAGCCAAGTAGCGTGCAGGATGACGGCCCTATGGGTTGTAAACTGCTTTTATAAGGGAATAAAGTGAGTCTCGTGAGACTTTTTGCATGTACCTTATGAATAAGGACCGGCTAATTCCGTGCCAGCAGCCGCGGTAATACGGAAGGTCCGGGCGTTATCCGGATTTATTGGGTTTAAAGGGAGCGTAGGCCGGAGATTAAGCGTGTTGTGAAATGTAGACGCTCAACGTCTGCACTGCAGCGCGAACTGGTTTCCTTGAGTACGCACAAAGTGGGCGGAATTCGTGGTGTAGCGGTGAAATGCTTAGATATCACGAAGAACTCCGATTGCGAAGGCAGCTCACTGGAGCGCAACTGACGCTGAAGCTCGAAAGTGCGGGTATCGAACAGGATTAGATACCCTGGTAGTCCGCACGGTAAACGATGGATGCCCGCTGTTGGTCTGAATAGGTCAGCGGCCAAGCGAAAGCATTAAGCATCCCACCTGGGGAGTACGCCGGCAACGGTGAAACTCAAAGGAATTGACGGGGGCCCGCACAAGCGGAGGAACATGTGGTTTAATTCGATGATACGCGAGGAACCTTACCCGGGCTTGAATTGCAGAGGAAGGATTTGGAGACAATGACGCCCTTCGGGGCCTCTGTGAAGGTGCTGCATGGTTGTCGTCAGCTCGTGCCGTGAGGTGTCGGCTTAAGTGCCATAACGAGCGCAACCCCTCTCCTTAGTTGCCATCAGGTCAAGCTGGGCACTCTGGGGATACTGCCACCGTAAGGTGTGAGGAAGGTGGGGATGACGTCAAATCAGCACGGCCCTTACGTCCGGGGCTACACACGTGTTACAATGGCAGGTACAGAGAGATGGTGTTCTGCAAAGCGCATCTAATCCTTAAAGCCTGTCTCAGTTCGGACTGGGGTCTGCAACCCGACCCCACGAAGCTGGATTCGCTAGTAATCGCGCATCAGCCATGGCGCGGTGAATACGTTCCCGGGCCTTGTACACACCGCCCGTCAAGCCATGAAAGCCGGGGGCGCCTAAAGTCCGTGACCGTAAGGAGCGGCCTAGGGCGAAACTGGTAATTGGGGCTAAGTCGTAACAAGGTAGCCGTACCGGAAGGTGCGGCTGGAACACCTCCTTTCTGGAGAGACGAATTTCCTATGAAGATATAGGAACAGGATTTAAAAGTTCGCTTCTCTTCTTGTACGCACCATCTGTTTCATAAAATACAGGAGACTGGGATTCCTTATACATTATATAATATATAGGGATGGCTCAAGCAAAATGGTTCAACTCCACAATCTCCACTCCAAAGGAAAAGGTTGGTATGAAGTATTTTACTTTTTTGCCTTTTTACCCTTTTACCTTTAAAAGATCTTTGACATATTGACACAAGCAAAACTGTAAGTAATGAACTTTAGTTCAGACTAAAGTAAATCAAATCGCAAGATGAGATTTCACTTTGTTAGAATACAGCTGAAAGTATGAGCTACTTATTCGCTGTCAGTTATCTGATAGCAAATACAGTCGTAAAGAAAGTAAGAAAGGGCGTATGGCGGATGCCTAGGCTCACGGAGGCGATGAAGGACGTGATAAGCTGCGATAAGCTTCGGGTAGGTGCAAATAACCCTTGATCCGAAGATTTCCGAATGGGACAACCTAGCCGTCTGAAGGACGGTTACTCTTACCAGTGTAAGAGAGCTAACGCAGGGAACTGAAACATCTTAGTACCTGCAGGAAGAGAAAATAAATGAATGATTCCCCCAGTAGTGGCGAGCGAACGGGGAACAGCCCAAACCGTTGACGTCGCAAGGCGCCAGCGGGGTTGTAGGACCGCGACATTGTACTGAAATGGTGAGTGGAAGTATCTGGAAAGTTACATCACAGAAGGTGATAATCCTGTACACGAAGCTAGATTAGACATAGCGGTATCCTGAGTAACGCGGGACACGAGGAATCCTGCGCGAATCTGCCGGGACCATCCGGTAAGGCTAAATACTCCCGTGAGACCGATAGCGAACGAGTACTGTGAAGGAAAGGTGAAAAGAACCCCGAGCAGGGGAGTGAAATAGTTCCTGAAACCATACGCCTACAAGCGGTCGGAGCATCGTAAGATGTGACGGCGTGCCTTTTGCATAATGATCCTACGAGTTACCGTCACTGGCGAGGTTGAGTGTCACGAGACACGTAGCCGCAGTGAAAGCGAGCCTGAAGAGGGCGCATAGTCAGTGGGGGTAGACGCGAAACCAAGTGATCTACACTTGGCCAGGATGAAGTCCCGGTAACACGGGATGGAGGTCCGCACCAATAAGCGTTGAAAAGCTTCTGGATGAGCCGAGTGTAGGAGTGAAAGGCCAATCAAACTTGGAGATAGCTCGTACTCCCCGAAAGGCATTTAGGTGCCGCGTCGGATGGTCACCGTGAGAGGTAGAGCGACCGATAGGACAAGAGGGCTTCACCGCCTATCGAGTCCTGACGAACTCCGAATGCTCACGGTCTGCAGTCCGGCAGTAAGGGGGCGGGTGCTAAGGTCCGTCCCCGAGAGGAGAAGAATCCAGACCGCCGTCTAAGGTCCCGGAGTTCTGCCTGAGTTAGTCTAACGAAGTCTGGTCCCTATGACAGCTAGGATGTTGGCTTGGAAGCAGCCATTCATTCAAAGAGTGCGTAACAGCTCACTAGTCGAGGGTCCGGGCATGGATAATAATCGGGTATAAGGCAGACACCGAAGGCGCGGGATAGCAATTTTAAAAGTATCGGTAGGGGAGCATACTCACAGCGTCGAATGGTGTACGTAAGTTATCCTGGAGCGGTGAGTAAAGCAAATGTAGGAATAAGTAACGATAAGGAGGGTTAGATTCCCTCCCGCTGTAAGACCAAGGTTTCCCGGGCAATGCCAATCAGCCCGGGGTCAGTCGGGTCCTAAGTCTAAGCCGAACGGCGATGGCGATGGCAGAGACGGTTAATATTCCGTCACTGCCGCATGGGGCGATGTGGAGACGGAGCAGTGAAACCACCGCGGGGCGACGGAAGTCCCCGTTGAAGAGTGTAGGCGTTGAGGATGGCAGGCAAATCCACCATCCGAGCTGAACTTGACAGTACGGAGTCCTCTTCGGAGGAATCTGATAGTGTGGGTAATCATACTCCCGAGAAAATCCGCTAAGCTTAACCCATGCGGCACCCGTACCGCAAACGGACACACGTGGTCGGGTAGAACATACTAAGGCGTTGAGAGATTCATGGTTAAGGAACTAGGCAAATTGACCCTGTAACTTCGGGATAAAGGGTCCTCGTGATGAGCGAGGCGCAGAGAATAGGTCCAGGCAACTGTTTAACAAAAACACAGGGCTGTGCAAACTCGAAAGATGACGTATACAGCCTGACACCTGCCCGGTGCCGGAAGGTTAAGAGGAGATGTCACTAGCAATAGGAAGCATTGAATTGAAGCCCCGGTAAACGGCGGCCGTAACTATAACGGTCCTAAGGTAGCGAAATTCCTTGTCGGGTAAGTTCCGACCTGCACGAATGGTGTAATGATCCGGACGCTGTCTCAACCATGAGCTCAGTGAAATTGTAGTATCGGTGAAGATGCCGATTACCCGCGATGGGACGAAAAGACCCCGTGAACCTTTACTACAGCTTAGCATTGACCTTGGTCATCCGATGTGTAGGATAGGCCGGAGGCTTTGAAGCGGGAGCGCCAGCTTTCGTGGAGCCATCCTTGAAATACGGCCCTTTGGCTGTCTGAGGTCTAACGCGCAGATGCGCGGACACTGCTTGGTGGGTAGTTTGACTGGGGTGGTCGCCTCCAAAAGCGTAACGGAGGCTTCCAAAGGTGCCCTCGGGTCGATTGGTAACCGACCTCAAAGAGTGCAATGGCATAAGGGCGCTTGACTGGGAGGCAGACATGCCGAGCAGGCAGGAAACTGGGGCATAGTGATCCGGCGGATGTGTATGGAAACTCCGTCGCTCAAAGGATAAAAGGTACTCCGGGGATAACAGGCTGATCCCCCCCAAGAGCTCATATCGACGGGGTGGTTTGGCACCTCGATGTCGGCTCGTCACATCCTGGGGCTGGAGAAGGTCCCAAGGGTTGGGCTGTTCGCCCATTAAAGTGGCACGCGAGCTGGGTTCAGAACGTCGTGAGACAGTTCGGTCTCTATCTATCGTGGGCGTGGGAGTTTTGAGTGGTGCCGTCACTAGTACGAGAGGACCGTGATGGACAGACCTCCGGTTTACCAGTTGTGCCGCCAGGCGCACCGCTGGGTATCTGAGTCTGGATTGGATAAGCGCTGAAAGCATCTAAGTGCGAAGCCAGCCGCAAGATGAGAACTCCATTGAGGGTCGTCAAAGACGATGACGTTGATAGGATGCAGGTGTAAAGACAGTGATGTCAAAGCCGAGCATTACTAATTGCCCGAACACTTTCTTTATTATAGTTCATAGTTTCAACTGTATGTACAGTCTGAATGGTGCTGAAAGTTGTAATTCAACATTCAACAATCAACATTCAACATTACTTATACGTTTGCTTGTGTGCAAATACGTCATAACCCATTATCAGGTGGTTATTGCGGTGAGGTCCCACCTCTTCCCATTCCGAACAGAGAAGTTAAGCTCACTTGCGCCGATGGTACTGCAATGCAATGCGGGAGAGTAGGTAGCCGCCTCCTTTCAATTTCAGAAGCCTCGATTACGAAAGTAGTCGGGGCTTTTCTGTTTAATAACACTGGCTATTTAGTATAATTACCCTTGCTATATAATAACCCCTCGCTATTTACCATAATAGTGAGGGGTATTTCTGCGATATTCTGAGTGTTTTGTCTACTGCTTGTTGGTGAATTTCAGTTTTTTAGGAATCTTCACCCATTTCCGGTTTCGGGCAATTTTCAGGTTACTTCCTTCTTTCTGCTGCAACTCGTAACTACCATCGGGCAAGGCTATGAGGTCGGCAGTAAGATCTTCGCTCCCGTAATCATTGATAATGGATAGATGAGCGGTCTTTCCTTCTATGTCAGCATCTGTAATCAGCCATTTGCGACTATCACGTCTGTCACCGAAATATCCGGGCATTTCACCGAACAGTTCCTGTCCTGGAACCTTGAGGTTCTTATGGTAGAAGTCTATATTCATATAGACATCATACTCTTTGTTTGTAATCTTCCCCTTGAATAGGGTGCTGTCTGTTTGTGCCATACTAGATATACTAATTAGGCATAATAATGTTGCTAAAATCTTTCTTTTCATCTCATTTTTCAATTAACTGCGACAAAGTTATTCATTTAAATCAAGAAAACTGCATTTTTTTTAGGATTTTAATAAGATTAATTCGTTTTTTTGCAAATATTTATCTATCTTTGCGGTGTTTATTGATAATTATATATGGAAAAGAAAAGATTATTTCCAGATTACATATTTGAGTCTAGTTGGGAAGTGTGTAATAAAGTTGGTGGTATCTACACCGTTCTTTCAACTCGAGCTAAGACTCTTACGGAAAGGTTAAAGGATCAACTAATCTTCATTGGTCCTGATTGCTGGGGAGACAAGGTGAATCCTTATTTCTCTCAAGATGATACGCTTTATGCGGCGTGGAAAACAGAAGCTCTGAAAGAGGGCTTAAAGGTTAAAGTAGGTAGATGGAATATACCGGGAGAGCCAGTAGCTGTTTTGGTAGATTTCAATCCTTACTATGCTGTTAAAGACCAGATCTATGGACAACTATGGCAGGACTATCAGGTTGATAGTCTTCATGCTTATGGTGACTATGACGAAGCATCGATGTTCTCTTATGCTGCCGCTCTGGTAGTAGAGAGTTTCTACAAACATGTCGTTGGAAAAGGCAAGAAAGTTATCTATCATGGAAATGAATGGATGACAGGACTTGGTGTGCTCTATGTGAACAAGCATCTTCCTGAGGTGGCTACTGTGTTCACCACGCATGCTACAAGTATCGGTCGTAGTATTGCCGGTAATAATAAGCCTCTTTACGATTATCTTTTTGCCTATAATGGTGATCAGATGGCGCAGGAACTCAATATGCAAAGCAAGCATTCTATAGAAAAGCAGACTGCTAAGTATGTTGATTGTTTCACAACAGTGAGTGATATTACTGCCAACGAGTGCAAGGAATTGCTCGATAAACCGGTAGATTTCGTTTTGCCTAACGGATTTGACAATAGTTTTGTACCTAAAGCAAGTACCTTTACAAAGAAACGTAAGGAGGCAAGAAAGCGTTTGCTCGATGTAGCCAATGCTTTGATGGGTACAGATTTGGATGATGATACGCTCATCGTTTCTACCAGCGGACGCTACGAGTTCCGCAACAAGGGTATCGATGTCTATATTGAGGCTATGAACCGCTTGCTTCGTGACAACAATTTGAAGAAGAATGTATTGGCATTCATTGATGTACCTGGTTGGGTAGGAGATCCACGTCAGGATCTGTTGGATCGTCTGAATAGCGGTAAGAAGTTTGACACGCCATTGGAGGTTCCGGAGATTACCCATTGGTTGCATAATATGAGTCATGATAATGTATTGGGTATGCTGAAGTACTTCAACATGCATAATAATAAGGAAGATAAGGTGAAACTGATATTCTTACCTTGCTACTTGACAGGCGATGATGGCATTATCAACAAGAGCTACTATGATGTAGTGTTGGGTAATGACCTCTGTATCTATCCTTCTTATTATGAGCCATGGGGATATACTCCATTGGAGGCTGTTGCGTTCAAGGTGCCTTGTATCACCACCGATTTGGCTGGTTTCGGTCTTTGGGCTAACTCAGAGAAGGGAAATTACAGTGAGATAGAGGATGGTGTGAAGGTTATCAAGCGTACCGACTATAATTATTCTGAGGTAGCTGATGCTATCAAGGATACCGTAGCTAAGTACTCGGGATTCACCAAGACACAGGTGAACAAGTGTCGTAAAAATGCTGAGATTCTTTCAGAAAAAGCATTGTGGAAACACTTTATCGAGTATTACTATGATGCTTATGACTTTGCCCTGCGCAAGGCTGAAGTTCGTATGAAGAAATAATAATCTCTCTCTTGATGGCGTAAGCCATAAAACAAATATTTGGATTCTGCAAGAATCACTATGTTTGCAAGATAGAAAATATACATCTTAAAAATAAAACACAATGAAAATTAAGGCAGACTATGCTAATGCTCCTCAATGGAAGGAGACATCCATTAAATCAAGCCTTCCTAAGGAGTTGAAGTGCTTGGATGAAATCGCTCACAATATGTGGTGGGCATGGAATTATGAAGGTCGTGACTTGTTCAAGAGTCTTGATCCAGACTTGTACGAGAAGTGTAATGCTAACCCTGTATTGCTCTTGGAACGTTTGAGCTACGACCGCAAGGAGGCTATTGTTAAGGATAAGGAGACAATGGCTAAGGTGAAGAACGTCTATAAGATGTTCCGTGCGTACATGGATGTGAAGCCTAATGCTAAGCGCCCTTCAGTTGCTTACTTCTGCATGGAGTATGGTATTAACCAGGTGGTTAAAATCTACTCTGGTGGTCTTGGTATGCTTGCTGGTGACTACTTGAAGGAGGCTTCTGACAGCAACGTGAATATGTGTGCTGTTGGTTTCCTCTACAGATATGGTTACTTCAAGCAGTCTTTGAGCATGGATGGTCAGCAGATTGCTAACTATGACGCTCAGAACTTCAACTCTCTCCCTATCGAGCGAGTATATGATGAGAATGGTAACCCATTGGTAGTTGATGTGCCTTACACGAACTATCAGGTACATGCATACGTATGGCAGATGAATGTAGGTCGTATCAAGTTGTATCTCCTGGATACAGATAATGATATGAACTCAGAGTTCGACCGTCCTATCACTCACTCTCTCTACGGTGGTGACTGGGAGAACCGTTTGAAGCAGGAGATTCTGCTCGGTATCGGTGGTATGCTTGCATTGAAGAAGATGGGTATCAAGAAGGATATCTATCACTGCAATGAGGGTCATGCAGCTCTCTGCAACTTGCAGCGTCTCTGCGACTACATCGAGGAGGATGGCTTGAACTTCAACCAGGCACTCGAATTGGTTCGCGCTTCTTCTCTCTATACTGTTCATACTCCAGTGCCAGCTGGTCATGACTACTTCGACGAGGCTCTCTTCGGCAAGTACATGGGTGGCTATCCACAGCGTCTTGGTATCTCTTGGGATGAGTTCATCGGTATGGGTCGTGAAAATGCAGATGATCACAACGAGCGTTTCTGCCTCTCTACATTCGCATGCAACACTTGCCAGGAGGTTAATGGTGTAAGTAAGCTTCACGGTTGGGTAAGCCAGCAGATGTTCGCTAATATCTGGAAGGGTTACTTCCCAGAGGAAAACCACGTAGGTTATGTAACCAATGGTGTTCACTTCCCAACTTGGACAGCAACAGAGTGGCGTAAGCTCTACGATACATATTTCGACAAGAACTTCATGAACGACCAGAGCAACGAGGAAATCTGGCATGCCATCTACAATGTTTCAGATGCAGAAATCTGGAATACCCGTATGGCATTGAAGAAGAAGCTCGTAGCTTATATCCGTGAGAAGTTCACCCAGACATGGTTGAAGAACCAGGGTGATCCTGCTCGTGTAGTATCTTTGCTCGAGCGTATCAACCCTAACGCTTTGATGATTGGTTTCTGCCGTCGTTTCGCTACATACAAGCGTGCTCACCTGCTCTTCACCGACTTGGATCGCTTGTCTAAGATCGTTAACGATCCTGAGCACCCAGTATTGTTCTTCTTCTCAGGTAAGGCTCACCCAGCTGATGGTGCAGGTCAGGGCTTGATCAAGCGAATCTTCGAGATTAGCCAGCGTCCAGAGTTCCTCGGCAAGATTATCTTCTTGGAGGACTACGATATGACTTTGGCTCGCCGTCTGGTTTCAGGTGTTGATATCTGGATGAATACTCCTACACGTCCATTGGAGGCTTCTGGTACATCTGGCGAGAAGGCTGAGATGAATGGTGTTGTCAACCTCTCTGTACTTGATGGTTGGTGGGTAGAAGGTTACCGCGAGGGTGCTGGTTGGGCTCTTCCTGAGAAGCGTACATACCAGAACCAGGGTTACCAGGATCAGCTTGATGCTGCTACTATCTACAACCTCTTGGAGAACGACATCATCCCTATGTATTACAACAAGAATAAGGAAGGCTTCAGCAAGGAGTGGATCCAGGTAGTAAAGAACTCTATTGCTACTATCGCTCCTCACTATACAATGAAGCGCCAGTTGGATGACTACTATGATAAGTTCTACAATAAGCAGGCTGCCCGCTTCAAGAAGTTGAGCGCTAACGACAATGCACTTGCTAAGGAGATTGCACTCTGGAAGGAGAGCGTTGCAGAGCGTTGGGATGGTATCCACGTCGTATCTAAGGACGACTGCATGCTGATGGCTGCAGAGACTGGTCAGAAGATCAAGGTTCAGTATGTTATCGATGAGCAGGGCTTGAACGATGCTGTTGGCTTGGAACTTGTTGTATTGAAGGAGCAGCCAGAGGATGGCAAGCAGATTTATGCTGTTTATCCATTCAAGATGGTTGGTCACGAGGGTAACAACTTTACATTCGAGGCTGAGATTGAGCCAATCAATGCTGGTTCATTCAAGACAGGCGTACGTATGTATCCTAAGAATGATAAGTTGCCACACCGTCAGGACTTCTGCTACGTGAAGTGGTTGAACTAATATAATAGCGACATTGTCACATTATAAATATATGAATCCTGTATCTCTTTTGGGGATACAGGATTTTTTTGTTTGAAATCGAACAATGAACAGTGTTATTGTAGTTGTGAAAAGTGAATTGTGAAAAGTGAATGTAGATTAGAAACAGGGGAAGAATGGAATCATAAAAAAGGAGTCTTCCTTTTTAAAAAGAAAGACTCCTTGTAAACTTGTATGATGATATTTCCTTATACCAGATACTGGGAAGAGATACTCTCGTTATCCTCAACACGGCGAATGGTTTCTGCAAACATATCTGCAATAGAAATCTGCTTAACCTTTGCGCAACGCTTGGTGTAAGGGATGGAATCAGTGAATACTATCTCCTCAAGAGCTGAATCCTGAACACGCTCAGATGCAGGACCACTCATCACGCAGTGAGATGCACATGCACGAACAGTCTTTGCACCAGCCTGCTTCATGATGTCGGCAGCCTTCGTGATAGTACCGGCTGTATCGACCATATCATCAATGATGACAACATTCTTGTCTTTTACATCACCGATGATCTGCATGCTTGCTACTACATTGGCGCGAGCACGGGTCTTGTTGCAGAGCACGAGAGGGCAGCCGAAGTACTTAGCATAAGTGTTGGCACGCTTAGAACCACCAACGTCTGGAGAAGCAATGACCATATCCTTGAGGCGTAAGCTCTGCAGGTATGGCAAAATAACGCCAGATGCATAGAGGTGATCTACAGGAACATCAAAGAAGCCCTGAATCTGGTCGGCATGGAGATCCATGGTGATGAGGCGGTCGATACCGGCAACGCTGAGCAAGTCGGCTACCAACTTAGCGCCGATGCTGACACGTGGTTTGTCCTTACGATCCTGACGAGCCCATCCGAAGTATGGAACAACAGCAATAATATTGCGGGCAGAAGCACGCTTTGCTGCGTCAATCATCAGGAGCAACTCCATCAAGTTGTCTGAATTAGGGAATGTGCTCTGTACGAGGAATACATCGCGTCCGCGGATAGACTCCTCGAAAGATACGCCAAATTCACCATCAGAGAACTTGGTTACAACCAAATTACCCAGTGGGCAACCTAAACTAGCGCAGATTTTTTCTGCAAGGTATCTCGAGTTAGTACCAGAGAATACCAAAAAAGAGTTCTTGTCACTCATTTCTATTAGTGTTTATGTGTATTAATAGTTATTTTTATCTATTTTCATGTAGGGGGATGAATCTTTTTTCGGGAACCTCAGTATTAGCTGATAGCCTTTCTCAATTTCTCGAAGTGAAGAATCAACTCTTTGAAATCGCGCTCGTTGTGAATGTCGAAACGGTTCCAGAGATCTCCACAGATTACTACTCCTCCAAATCCGAGTTCCTTGGCAATCTTGAGATTTTCCAGACTCATGCCTCCCAAGGCGTATACCTTCTTGTCTATGAGTCCTGCCTTGGCTGCATTCTCAAGCTGCTGCAGATTGAAGGAAGACCTTTCATCTTTAAACTCAATACAGTCGAAGATGTTTTTCAGAAACACATAGTTTGATTTCTTCTTCATCTCTTTCAGCATCGAGAGATCTGTGCAGGTGCGACTGAACTTGCCTTTGTATCCATCCGGTACCGGTGCTAGCGGATCGTCTATATGGATTCCTGCTAAATCATACTCCTGTTTGAGGTAATAATGATCATGAACAGTAATCTTGCGAAGATAGTCTTCAGGCAGTAACGTGAGCAGTCGCTCAGCATACATTGGTGACGAACCTGGCTTGAAAAGATGCAGGTTGTCCATGCCCTCGTCGAACAGCGAGGATAGTATTTTATCTTCTTCCACAAAGAATGTGGACTTGGTCATTATCGCTAATTTCATCGTCAAAATGATTTTTATGATGCAAAAGTATTAAAAAAAACGCAAACTAGCAATTATATTCGGAATAAAAAGCTATCTTTGCACCATAAAATTAATATTTATCAAGTTATGCAAGTAAATTTAGCAAATTTTAATGAGATTCATCGACCAATTTACGTTTTAGAGGAAGAACATTTGCGACACAATCTGTCGCTCATCAAGAGTGTGGCTGAGCGTGCCGATATGGAAATTATTCTAGCTTTTAAGGCTTATGCTCTTTGGAAGACATTTCCGATTTTCAGAGAGTATATTTCTTCGACCACGGCCAGCTCTCTTAGCGAGGCAAAACTGGCGTATCATGAATTCGGCAGTAAGGCGCATACTTTTTCGCCGGCTTATACCGATTATGAGATTGATGAGATAGCTCAATGCTCAAGCCACCTTACTTTCAACTCGCTTACGCAATATGAGCGATATCATGAACGGGTTCGTAGGGCAAATTCTGACATCAGACTGGGATTGAGAGTAAATCCTGAATATTCTGAAGTCGGAACATTGCTGTATAATCCGTGTGCACCTGGAACCCGATTCGGTGTATCGGCAGATAAATTGCCTCAAACTTTGCCTTCAGATATAGAAGGATTCCATTGTCATTGTCACTGTGAGAGTGGGGCGGATGTCTTTGAACGTACGTTAGCTCATATCGAAGAGAAATTCTCTCCTTGGTTTCCGCAGCTGAAATGGATCAATTTCGGTGGAGGTCATCTGATGACCAGGAAGGATTATGATGTGGAACACCTTATTAATATAATAAAGGGATTTCATCAGCGTTATCCTCATCTTAAAATTATCATGGAACCTGGTAGTGCCTTTGGGTGGCAGACCGGGCCGCTTGTAACTCAAGTAGTAGATGTGGTTGAAGATAAAGGTATCAGGACAGCTATCATAAATGCCAGTTTTACCTGTCATATGCCCGACTGTCTGGAGATGCCGTATATGCCAGCTGTCAGAAATGCAGAAACCCTGGAGGTTGATGATCCGACGAAGGCTCCTGAGGGCGCACATATATATAGAATAGGTGGCAACAGTTGTCTGAGTGGAGATTTTATGGGCTTTTGGAAATTTGACCATGAATTGCAAATAGGCGAGAATGTTATTTTTGAAGATATGCTGCATTACACTACGGTAAAGACAAATACCTTTAATGGAATCACTCATCCATCAATAGGAATCGTACATTTAGATGGAAAATTGGAAACTCTAAGAGATTTCAGCTACGAAGATTATCGCAGTAGGATGGATTAGTATAATTTCCATTTTCCCGATTTTTCTGCCGGATGAGTTTAAAAATCGGCAAAATAAGGCTTAAAATGTGTGTTTTGCTCACTAAAAAGGGCAAAATGCACATTTTTTTTCAAAAAAATCGAAGAAAAGTTTGGTAATTCAGAAAAAAGTAGTACCTTTGCACTCGCATTCAGAGGAACGCTCCTAAGTAATAGGAAAAACTGCGGAAATAGCTCAGTTGGTAGAGCACAACCTTGCCAAGGTTGGGGTCGCGGGTCCGAGTCCCGTTTTCCGCTCATTTTTTTTTGAAAACAACATCAAGTTTTATCTTGGTTAGATAATTGATGACAATATACTTGGAGAGGTGGCGGAATTGGTAGACGCGCTACTTTGAGGGGGTAGTGACAATTGTGTCGTGGGAGTTCGAGTCTCCTCCTCTTCACTGGTATTGTTATCTTACAAGCGGAAATAGCTCAGTTGGTAGAGCACAACCTTGCCAAGGTTGGGGTCGCGGGTCCGAGTCCCGTTTTCCGCTCGATCATTTTTGTATTAAACCAAGATAGGTTTAAGTTTAGGGCCCAAGTGGCGGAATTGGTAGACGCGCACGTTTCAGGTGCGTGTGTTTCACAACGTGCAGGTTCGAGTCCTGTCTTGGGCACAATGTTTAAATTAGCTTAGTGTTGGAGAGGTGGCGGAATTGGTAGACGCGCTACTTTGAGGGGGTAGTGACAATTGTGTCGTGGGAGTTCGAGTCTCCTCCTCTTCACTTTTATTGTTGTTTTACAAGCGGAAATAGCTCAGTTGGTAGAGCACAACCTTGCCAAGGTTGGGGTCGCGGGTCCGAGTCCCGTTTTCCGCTCTTTTTTTTTGAACTCGAGAAACATACCCATTTATGAATTTATATTTAAGATATTTTGATCAGGAGACATTAGTTACTAGTGTTGATGATGCTATTGGTTTTTTAAAGAGTATTCCTGAGATTGAGATGGATGCAGAGCTAGAGGCAGATGTTCGTGAATATGCCGCTAGCGATTTGACGTATCCAAAAAGATATAAGGTACGCCCACGTGTTTATTTTATTGTGATAAAGACTACGGCGCAAACTATGCAGGATTTTAAGGATAAGAAAGCATTGCGTACTCCTACTCCTGCAGAGAGAATGGAGAATCCTGTTGTTGCCAGTTTGGCTCAAGAGGCTCCAGGCTGGTATGAAGGATCACTTGATTTCAAGCGTGTTGTGATGGTACCGGCTACAGGAAAGTTTGAGTACCGTGATACTCATTTCGTTGCGGATGTTAAAGCTGAATCAGGTTTGGATTGTTACAATCGCATCGTTGATTATCTGCGCGATTGTGTAGATTCACGCAGCCAGTTCCCATCTGCAAAAGGTAAGAATTTTCATTTCCGCTATCTGGGAATGTGGAAATAAAATATTCAGAAATTTAAAAGATTCGTGTCATGAACAAGGTTATGCTAATTGGTAATGTAGGTAAAGATCCTGACATTCATTATTTCGAAGCAGATCAGGCAGTAGCTCAGGTCTCTCTCGCAACTACAGAGAAAGGATATACTTTGCCTAATGGTACCCAAGTGCCAGACCATACAGATTGGCACAATCTTGTTTTTTATCGTGGGCTTGCAAAGGTAGTAGAGAAGTATGTGCATAAGGGTGACCGCCTTTATGTGGAAGGAAGAATCCGCTACCGCTCCTATGATGACAAGCAGGGTAGAAGACAATATATTACAGAAATCTATGTAGATAATATGGAGATGTTGAGTACTCGCCCTGCTACTAGAGAACAATAATTATTAATTTTTAGCTCAGAAATTGGATATATCCACCATAACTGATGCCTTTGGTGATGTGATGCTGATGCAGCCTTCCGCCGGGGTTATTGTAGCTGCTGTACTTGCAGCTATATTGTTAGGCATGTCTGCTTTTGCCAGTGGTTCCGAAATTGCTTTTTTCAGTTTATCACCAACTGATGTTGCGGAACTTGAGGATGAAAAGACTGATGCCGATAAGAAAATACAGATGTTGCGTGATGATTCTGAACGTACGTTGGCTACCATTTTGATAACCAATAATTTTGTGAATGTCACAATCATCATGCTCCTTAATTATGTATTCGCAGGAATCGTAGAGTTTGGTCCTAAAGCTTATTGGCTTCAGTTCCTGATTATTACGGTTATTCTTACTTTCTTGCTTTTGCTTTTTGGTGAGATTATGCCGAAAGTGTATGCCCGCCAGGATCCTCTGAAGTTCTGTCGCCGGTGCGTAGGGGGAATTCTGTTTGCCAGAAAGTTGTTTTGGCCTTTAGAAACTATCTTGCTGAAAAGTGGAATTCTTGCAGAAAAGATTATACAGAAGGAAAATCATGTGCTGAGTGTTGATGACTTGGAACAGGCTCTGGAACTGACTGATAAGAATGATATCAAGGACGAGCAGAGCATGCTGAAGGGTATCATCCGCTTTGGCGATGAAACAGCCAAGGAGGTGATGACCAGCCGACAGAATATTGTTGACCTGGATATCCGCAGCACCTATCCAGAAGTGTTGAAATGCATTGAGGAAAATAACTACAGTCGTATTCCTGTTTATCAAGATAATACGGATAATATTCGTGGTGTATTGTATATCAAGGATTTATTGCCTCATCTTACGAAGTCTTCCAACTTCCGTTGGCAGAGTCTGATCCGTCCTCCTTACTTTGTTCCTGAAACCAAGAAGATAGATGATCTGCTTCGCGAGTTCCAAGAGAATAAGGTTCATATCGCCATTGTGGTAGATGAGTTTGGAGGAACATCGGGTATTGTTACTCTCGAAGATATTCTGGAGGAAATTGTAGGTGAAATCAATGATGAATACGATGAGGAGGAGAAGTTCTACTCGAAATTAAATTACAATACCTTTGTTTTTGAAGGTAAAACGCTTCTTTCTGATTTCTGCAAGATTCTGAATGTAGATGACGAAGAGTTCGAGGAGGTTGAAGGTGATGCAGATTCTCTGGCTGGTCTGCTCTTGGAAATCAAGGGCGATTTCCCAAGTATGCACGAGAAGATAGATTATAAGAACTATACTTTCGAGGTTATGCAGATAGAGGAGCGTCGCATCAGCAAGATTAAGGTGACGGTACATCCTTTGAAAGATAACGTGGAGGATTCTTCTAAGTAATCATCAGTATTCATCAATATCAGAATATAAAAAATATGGCAGTTGTCAATATACGAGAAGTTTATCCGGGAGTGAGTCTTGGTTTATGGCAGATGGATGAAACTGTAGAACAGTTGTTCGGGCAGTATCCTCATCTGCAGGCTTACCGCTCTCAGGTGGAAGAGAAATATAAGAACGATGGCAGGAAACTGGAGTTTCTTGCCATTCGTGCATTAATGTATGAGATGCTCAAGACAAACGGGGCTTCCAAGGGCTTGCTTTCTCATGCAGGTGACATTACCCACAACGAGGCTGGCAAGCCATTGTTCCGTGGTTATCATATCAGCGTTTCGCATACCAAGGGTTATGCTGCGCTTATCCTTTCCAAAAATCAGGAAGTGGCGGTAGATATCGAATACTTCAGCGATAGGGTAGAGCGCATCGCTTCCAAATTCCTGCGAAAGGATGAGAAGGCGGAAGATCTGGATGCCAAGCTGGTGCATTGGTGTGCCAAGGAAACGGTCTTCAAGTTATTCTCAGAGGAAAAACTGATGTTTGAGGATATGCGGGTGAAGCCATTTGATACGATGGCAGACTGGTCGTGTGATGTGGAGAATCTCAAGAGCAGAAAGACGGCGCATGTGGATTTCGAATTAACCATGGAGTTTGTTCTTACCTATGCAGCGTTGTAATATCCTGACCATCTTCCTGGCATTCAGTCTGTTGGCTGGAGCACAGGATTGGAAAGTAGTGAGAGAGAATTCCCAGAAGGCTTTTCCGAAAACAGTGGCTGCGGGCAACTATAGTGGCATTGCTCATCTGCATGATGATATCTATGCGGTGGTAAGCGACAAGTCGGATAGTGCTCTGTACTTCAACTTCCGAATTCAGGTGAATCCCAAGACTGGCGAACTGGAACAGGTAGAGAACCTTGGTTTTACCGAGAGAACAGATGGAACGCTGAACGACGGCAAGCCTTGGTTAGGGCAGGAGAAAGGCTTTGACCACGAAGCCATCGTGAAGGTTTCTGATTCTACCTTGGTGATAGCAAGCGAAGGATATTGCCGTTTAAAGGAGTTTCCTATTCTGCCTACTTCGGCAGATGCTGCCAAGGTTGGCTATCAGCAGAACCTTTGGGAAAGCAGATGGCCTTCTGCTGATTTTTATCCTAATTATAATTTTGAGTCTCTGGCTTTTGATTCCGTCCGGCAGTATCTTTGGACGATACCTGAGAGCACGCTTCGCAAGGACGGACAGCCTGCTACTCCTCAAAACGGATTGGCCAACCAGCTTCGTTTGATGAGGTTTGATTGGGGAAAGATGAAGGAAAATCGTAACAAGGAAGCGTATAGCGAGCAAGTGAGCAGCAAGAAAGACTCTCGTTGTATGACGACCTATGCCTATCAGATGGATCAACCTTCTACCTATAAGAAAGCAGATATCTATGTGATGGGTGTGAGTGAGCTTTGTGCCTTGCCCGATGGTCAGCTTCTGATTCTGGAGCGTGAGGCATTTATTCCTAAGATCAAGATAGGTGCTTTCTGCAAGTGCAAGCTCTATTTGGTAAATCCTTTGAATTCTGAGGAGTTTTCTATGAAAGAGAAGTTTTCTATGAAAGAGAATATTTCATCAGATACTCCTTTCTTGAAAAAGAGATTGCTCGCGGAATGGAAAACCGGCTTATCTCTTTCCAAGCGTTCCTTTGCCAATTACGAAGGCATGTGTCTGGGCCCCAAGCTGGAAGATGGTTCCCAGGTCGTCATCCTGCTGTCTGATTCGCAGGATCAATATGCTGGAGTATTGAAAGACTGGTTCAAGACGATTGTCATCAGAAAGGAATAAAGTTGTTATGTTGTAATCCTCAATCTCGTCCATAACCATCTAGGAATGAGTCGCCAGAGGAAGACGAGGATATCATATCTCCAGTCTATCACCTTAACTTCCACTCCGTTTTCGATGGCATTCTCGATATGCTTTGCCACATCTTCCGGTTTGAGCTGCAGTGGATAACTGCTGCCTGCGATAAGGTCTGTCTTTACAAAACCTGGTCGGATATCTGTGATGGCGATAGGGAGATGGCGCATCCGTGCCTGCTGCGACAGGCATTCCAGATAATGGTTCTGGAATCGCTTGGTGGCAGAGTAGGAAGGGGCAGCACCGAGACCTTTGGTTCCGGCAATGGAAGTGATGCAGGCAATGCGGAATTTCTGACAGGCATGGTTTGCCTTCTTCTTACTTTCAGGAACAGAAAAATCGCTCTTGTTGGTTGGAGTAGAAGACTGGGCGGCAAACCAGTTGAATGCCGTATCCACCATTCTTGTGAATCCCAAACCATTGGTTTCCAGGGTCTTCAACTCCTTTTCTATATCCAGCGTATTATTCTGCCAGCCAATGCCAGAACTATGGAAATACAGGTCCATGCCTCCCAACTTATCGATGAGTTCCTGAAGTTGGGCAGGAGCATCTGGAGAAGTTACGTCTATTTGCTGGTAGCAGGTAATGCCGCCCTGCGAAATCAGAGCCTGCAATCTTTCGATTCTTCTTCCGGCTATTCCCACTTGCCATCCTTTTGCAGCAAGCAGTTTTGCCACTTCCATTCCGATGCCCGATGTGGCACCCATTACAATTGCTTTCTTTGCCATATAGTCCTATTATATAAGGTGAAGTCTTGATAGTTCAATTTATATAAGGTGAAATCTTGTCTAACTCTATCTAAATATCTGAATCGCTTTTATTCTTCAGCAGCTTTTCCGCCTTCTTCACGCTTCCAGCTTTCAGAATCAGCAGCTTCACTTTCTCGTAATCCGTATATTCCGGATTGCGTTCCATGAAGATACGGCAGGCACGATCGATGAGTTTATGATTGATGAGCTTGGCGTTCACCATCTTGTTGCCTTCCACTCGTCCTTGACGAATCTGAAGAGAAGTACTGATCATATCCAGTATCATCTTCTGCGATGATCCGGCTTTCATACGGGTACTTCCCGTCACGAACTCCGGTCCCGTGATGACCTCTACAGGATAATCGGCAGCCTGGGCGATGGGAGCGTGGGGATTGTTCACGATGCATCCCGTAGGAATGCCTGCCTCTTTGCAATGCTTCAGGATGGCGAGTACAAAGGGAGTAGTGCCACTTGCCGAGAAGCCCAGCACGAAATCATGCTTTGAGATATGCTTGACGCAGAGTTGAAGCCAGCCATTCTCCAGGTCGTCTTCTCTTGATTCCCTGGTTTGTGTAAGGCAACCGATGCCTCCGGGGAAGATGGCTTGTATCTGTGAACCGTCGATACCATAGGTGTTCTGCACCTCGATGGTATCGAGCGTAGCCAGTCTTCCGCCCGTTCCGCAACCGGCATAGAAGAGTCTTCCGCCCTTCTTCAGCTGCTTTTCGATGGCGGAAATCAGTTGGTTAATGGCAGGCAATGCTTGTTCTATTGCCACAGCCACCTTCTTGTTTTCTGCATTGATATGAGCGGTGAGTTCAGCCACGCTCATCTTTTCCAGATGTTCGTAGAGCGAGCTCTGCTCAGTTATTCTCTTTTCTTCTTTATTTGGCATATTACTTTATCTTTAGGGTGTATCGTTCGATGGGCTCCACCTTTCGTTTCTGGTATTCTTCCTCCAGTATTGGGAAGATAATGAATCACATATTTAAGAGCCATTGTATTCTTCTTTCTGTTTAGCGATACAAAGGTAATCTTTTATTCTTAAACTACCAAATAAAAATGGTACTAATATGAATGAACGTGATGATTGATAAGGAACAAGCATCTAAAGAAGAAAAAAGCATGGTTTAATAGAAGTTTTTCTATGAAAAGTGCGCTAGTTTCAATAATTTGTTGTATCTTTGCATATGGATTTGGCTACTGCCATTTCCAAGACATCGTTGGTAAACAAAAGCATTCGCTATTATTTCGCGTTCAGCCAAAAGCCTCGGAAACTTATTGGAAATAACGTAACAAGGAATAATTGTGATAAGGCATTCGGTATGGGGTGCCTTAATCAACCATATATTTAGCAATGCATCTACGCCATAGGCGTGGTGCATTCTTATGGGTTGATTGAGGTTTCCATTCCGAGGCTGCCTCATAGCTGAACGCAATAAGAGCATCACGCCCTTTTTGCGTCTTGGCGTGATTGATAGTTAGTGCTTGTAACTCATTAATTATCAATTAAAATATTATGGCAAAAAGAACCATAGATAAAGCTAAGGCAGCTAAAAAAGATGAATTCTACACGCAGCTAGAAGACATCAATAATGAACTCCGTCATTACCGTGAACATTTTCGTGGTAAGACCGTACTATGTAATTGTGATGACCCTCGTGTAAGTAACTTTTTTACTTATTTCGCATACAATTTTGAGTTTCTTGGTTTGAAGAAACTGATTACGACGTGTTTTAAAAATCAAGATGTAGACCTTTTTACAGAGAACAAAAGTGAGCAAGCGGTGTATCTGGTTTATGAGGGGGCTCATAGCAGTAATCATATACCTGATGCAGATGAAATTGGCGTAAGACCATTGAAAGGCGATGGAGATTTCCGTAGTAAAGAATGTATTGAGCTTTTAAAAGAGGCAGATATTGTAGTTACTAATCCTCCATTTTCTTTGTTTAGAGAATATATGGCACAACTAATGGATTATGAAAAGAAATTTCTTATTATTGGTAATCAAAATAATGCTACTTATAAAGAAATATTCCCTTTGATTAAAAGTAATAAGATATGGCTTGGATATAAATCAGGAGATATGGCTTTTAAGGTGCCAACTGATTATGAAGAAAGGGCAACACGTTTTTGGATAGATGAGACTGGTCAGAGATGGAGAAGCATGGGAAATATATGTTGGTATACCAATTTGGATATAAAAAAGCGTCATGAGAACTTGATTCTTTACAAGACTTATTCGGCTGAGGAATACCCAAGCTATATCAATTATGATGCTATTGAAGTTTCAAAAATAGAGCTGATACCATTGGATTATGATGGCGTAATGGGAGTGCCTATAACTTTTCTAGATAAGTACAATCCTGACCAATTTGAGATAATAGGGATAGGTAATGGTGGAGAATTGGGAGTTGAGTGTGGTGTTAGTGCCAATCTTACGACTGAACAATGTGCGGCTTTGTTTCACGAAGATAAGAGCTTTCGAAGAGGAAAACTCTGCTATCGAGATAAAAATGGCAAGCTTAAAGGTTGCTTTGCTCGAGTATTAATTAAGATTAAGAAATAAAAAATATGGATATAAAACCAGAAAAAGTAGCAATTCGTGACTTGATAGCAGATTATTGTAATGACCCAAATAATGGCGTCTACGGCTATCATGGTAAGTTGAATATTCGTCCTCCTTATCAACGTGAGTTTCGTTATGAGCTAAAACAACAGCAGGCTGTGATAGAAACCATATTGAAAGGATACCCTCTAAACATTATGTACTGGAGTGTTGGCGATGAAGGTAAATATGAAATGATAGATGGGCAACAACGAACACTGTCTATCTGTGAATATTATCAACATGCTTTCAACATTGTTGATAAAGACCGCCCTGTGCTTTATTTTGACAATCTGACAGAAAATGAAAAGAAGGACTTTCTAGACTATGAATTGACAGTCTATTTTTGTACTGGTACAGATATGGAAAAGCTTGATTGGTTCCGTGTGATAAACATAGCAGGTGAGCGTTTGCTCGACCAAGAATTGCGTAATGCTGTATATGTTGGTCCCTTCATTACTGATGCTCGTCGTTATTTCAGTAAACATGGGTGTGCGGCTTATAAGGTAGGTGGTGATTATATGGTAGGCAAACTTGAGGAACAAGCATATTTGCAGACCATTTTGAAGTGGGCTGCACGTCACGATGGTATTTCGGATCCAGCTCCGATAGATAAGTATATGGCTATCCATCAAAATGATCCGAACGCCAATCAGCTTTGGGCTTACTATATGCAAGTAATCACTTGGGTTAAATCTACTTTCCCTACATATCGAAAGGAGATGAAAGGCTTAGACTGGGGTGCTATGTTTGATGAGTTTGGAAGCAACATATATGATACGGAGCAACTAGAGTCCGAAATTCATCAACTGATGGAGGATGATGAAATAATGAAGAAGGCAGGCATCTATCGTTATGTGCTGAGTGGTGATTTGCGCGATTTAAGTTTCCGTACTTTTGATAAGAAACAGAAACGTGAGGCTTATGAGCGACAAAAAGGAATCTGTGCCCATTGTGGTAAACCTTTTAAGTTAGAAGAAATGGAAGCAGACCACATTACGCCATGGTGTGAAGGTGGAACGACTGTTGCCGAGAATTGTCAAATGCTTTGCCGTACTTGTAATAGAATAAAAGGAGGAAAATAAATGATGGATTTGAGCTTTTATAACAATGGACATAAAGAGGTATTTTATGAAAAAGGTCTGATGGAAAGACCAATACGCCGAAAATAAAAAAAAGAACCTAAGCACCCTTCAGTAGTGGTATCTGTAATACGGGTTGCTCAACGAACAACTGAAGGGTGTTTTTGCAATCACATTAATTGCTTTTTAGCCATTTCTGACACTAAATCTATTAGTTCCTTAGCTGGCTCGACCAATGGAAGCACCTCCGTTTCCATATCAAGAATATGACGGTCTTCATAGTCGCCAGTTAATCGTAAGGAGAAAAGCTGATTGAAAGTCTTGCCATACTTTTTGTCAATGATGTTGTTTTTCAAAAAGACTTTTCCAAACATTTGGATTACGCCATTATGAGTAATAGCTTTATACTTATAAGAAATGAGTAAAGCGGAAACAGCATAGTAAGCTGCTTAGTATAAACGATTGGCTGCTGTTTCGACATAACCATTTTTTATAGAACCGACAGTTTCTTGGTAAGTACGGTAGGCTTTTTCTATTCTGTACTTTACAATCTCGATTCTGTCAGTGTCAGAAAGTAGTCCCTTTATCATATGGCAATTCCTTCCCTTGTTATATTATGATTAAATAATGTATAATGGTTCTCCTCCCATTCTTTTTGGGAGAAAAGTACAGGGTTGATGATTTCATCAATATCCCAGCCTAATTCTCTTAGTGGATAAGAATACTTATCGTAATCTTGAAGCGTAACTTTTGGTTTGTCTAGAAGAATCAATACATCCCAATCACTTCCTTCATGTTCAGTACCTCTAGCGCGGAAACCAAACAAGATGGCTTTTGCATGAGAATCAATCTCATGCAATCTATTGTGCATTGCTTCTATGATTTGTTTCTTCTCCATATCTATCAATATTAATATATATGCTGCAAAAATACGAGTTTTCTTTCTAATCACCAAATTTTAATAATAAAAGAATGCTAAAAGCGGTCTAATATCTTTTTTAAAAAATAAGCGTTTGATGATTTTTTCTTTCACGCACATGTTAACTTGTTGTGGCATAGTGGTTTGAGGGTGAAAGGAGAATAATGAAGAGAGAAAATGGTTGTTACGTGGAGGAGGATGATTGATAATGATGAGTGGGAGTAGCTGGCAGGTAAAGAAGGACGGAGAATACTCTTTTCGTATCGGCTGATTCAAGCAATCTATATAGCTGACTAGAGTCATTCATATAGCTGACCCAAGTCATCTATATGGATGACCCGGGTCAGCCGATGCTAGATAGTGTCTTTTGCTCCTGTTGGAAATATCAGCTTCTCCTATGAGTACTATCATATTCTCTGCTTATAAACTGCCTTCACCCTAAACTTGTTGATAGACAGCAGTTTAAAAGAATTGTGAAAGCAAAGAAGTCAAGAATATTTTAGTCCTCCGAAATGCGTTTGAAAAGACAAGAAAGCAAATGAAAGTAAATGCGCTAAGTGTCAATGCTTTAAGCGATAATTTGATTTTTCCGATGTTTGCTGAACTCACTCTTAACCCACATTGCAGCAGCCTTTAGTGAAAAACTTAAAGATTCCTAACGAAATCCTAGATTTTGGCAGTTTTCTGCCAATTTCCTAGCTGATTTTGTATAAAGAATCCTAATTTGCAGCGTATGTTCGGGAAAAACCCCGAAATGCTACACCCGCCCGTTTTGTCAGTTGAAAAATTGTGTGTACCTTTGCCCCCGAAATGTATATATCCAAGGCAAAGAAATATCGCGATCAGGGAGATGGTACGGCAATCGCATACGATTACTACCGTCTCACGAAGTCTTACATCGACAAAGATGGCAAGACTAAGCATCGTAGTGTCCTTTGCCTTGGAGAACTTCCCGGCTTTGACAAGGATGAACGTAACCGACTGGCAGCCATGCTTACCACTATGATTGAGGATGGACAAAGTGTGATGTGCGATAACAGAAAGCTCTACGAGGAAGCCATGTCTCAATATGTGAAGTACCGTGGCAGCAAGTATGCCCAGGAGAACGATCCTCGTCTCATCGCCGAGCGCAAGGCTCGCGAAGAAGAGGAGCGCAAGAAAGCAGTTGCCGTTAAGCTTGAAACGCTCACCCAGCATGAAGCTCGCATCATCGGTTGCGAGAACCTCTGTAACTCTACCATGCGTATGCTTGATATTCGTAAATACCTGACCTCTAGGGGGTGGAAGCGTGACCAGATAAACTTTGCCCTCATGCAGATTATCGCACGTGCCATCTATCCGTATTCAGAATTAAAGACAGTCCGCTATCTTCGTGAGAACACTGCACTTGCAGAGATGTTCGGCATCGAGGAGAAAATCCTTCTGTTTGACATCACAAACTCCTACTTTGAGGAGAAAATGGAGAACAGTGAACTCTGTCAGTATGGTCGTTCCAAGGAGAAAAGGGACGACTGTAAGATAGTGGTTCTTGCTGCAGTAGTAAACACAGAGGGATTACTCGTCCGCACAATGATATACGAGGGAAACCGCCATGATTCTACTACCGTTGAGGAAGTTGTAGGTACTTTGGCCAAGACAACCGCTCAAGATGCCAAACGTATCGTTGTGATGGATGCAGGCTTCTACTCCAAGTCGAATGTCAATTGGTTAAAAGCCAATGGATTCGACTACATTACCGTACTCCCTTCCGGCGATAGCAAGTTCGAGTCTACAAGTTCAGAAATCATCGACCATACCGATAACAAGGGACAGCAGATACGCCTGCAGATGGGTAAGGTTGACATGGATGGAGAATCCGTCAAGGCTCTCATGGTGGATAGTGACGCAAAGGGTGCCAAGGAACGCTCCATGTATGAGCAGGCATGCAAACGCTACGAGGAGGGATTGGAAGCAATCAAAAAGGGTATTCTTACCAAGGGCGGAACCAAGAAACGTGATGCCGTGAACAAGCGATTGGGCAAGTTCGACAAGCAATATGGAGCCATTCGCCTGTCATACAACGTTACCTTTACCTATGAGGGTACAGGAAAGAACGAGGTTGCTACTTCCATGACCTGGGAATGCAGAGAGGACAAGGCTGCTCAGAGAAGAAAGTTCCATGGAAAATATGTCTTGCTGACGAGCCTTGATGAAAGCCAGAAATTGAACATTTGGAAATTTTATAATGTAATCAGAACCGTAGAGGAGACTTTCCATGTGTTGAAGACAGACTTGGACATCCGTCCTGTCTATCATAAGAGCGACAATGGAATCAAGTCTCATCTCAACCTTGCCATACTGGTATATTGGGTGGTAAGCGTCACCAAGTATCGCCTGAAATTGAAGAAGCATGAGAATGTGAGATGGGATGAAATCATGCGCATTGCCAGCACACAGGTTGTGGTTACTGCAAAAGTTGAAACTGTAGATGGTTAGGTCATTAGTATAAGACAGAGCACAGAGGCAGAGAGTAAACTCTCCGCCATCTATGATTTGCTCTATATTAACCCCAAGCCGCTCGGGAAAAGAAAATCCATGCTACACCCAAATCAGACTTCAAAAAATCCGAATATTGGAAATCAGGGAGTTACATAACGGGTCACTGCAATGTGGGTTAAACTTGTTTCCGAGTGCAAAGGTAAAAGAAGGGGGCGAACAGGAGCAAGACTGGATGTGGTTCGCCCCCTTTGGGGACGCTTTCTTCCTACTATTGGTTGTCCGCAGGTTCCATGACCTTCGGTCATTCCACCAGCGGTTATTGAAAGTTGGCCCCCTTCGGGGACCGGAGGTTACTTGCGAAACTTGAATGATTTACAATTCCGACAACTCCGTAATTAGTGACGAAACAGAATCTTTTTTTGCAGAATAGATTTTAGTCTGATATTTTTTATCCAATTGGCATCTTTCAATAGCTAATTTCTTTTCATTATCAGCGAAAAAATAATCAGAAATACGCAACCCAATAGCAGCCCTATCTATGTCTATCACATCATTCGGAGTCTGACTTTTCCCGTTGACAGCCATATCTGCATTCAACGATGAACGAATATTCATTGATGGAATTTTTTCAAACCCATGTGTTTCTAATTCGCAAATTAATTTCTGAGCTAATCTTTTATCAAGTCTTTTATCACATAGTAGTTTTAATAACAAATCCACTTTATTAGGAATATTTATTTTACCACATTGCACACCTCGAACATTAACCACTCCCTTTCGGCATAGCTCTTTAAGACCTTCTATATATGCTCTGGTCTGTATTTTACATAGATAATCCAATGCTAAAGATTTATCTGGTTTACTAAGTTCTTGACCAGCTTTTTTCATGTTTTCTCTTAACCCATTTACATCTTTGAACAGTTCTTGATTATAAAAATGATTCTCTTTGTTGAACTTATGACCATTTGCATAAATGTCAAGTATTTCAATGTCTGCATAGTATGCTTTATGAAAATACATGGATTGTATTGGTTTAACGTTCCCCTGTCTTAGCAACATCATTATCTCCGTTGCTGCGATTTCTTCATATCCATAAAATGTAGTTCCTTTTGCAATCTCGCTGAAGAAATGATGTTGTTGCGCTATTTGTTTTGAATACTCTATACTTTCGTTGCCGTCTTCGCCCATATTGGAACGTCCTAGTGTTTCGTATAGGTGTTCAAGTGGCATAGGACAAGAAAGGATTCTATTGTTTACTTTTTCTATGATAATACTACGTAGCTGTCCCCACAAAGATGTAGGGACAGCATTATACATATTACTTACAGCAAATTGGTCAAGATATAATATTTTCTTTCTTTTCATTGTCTATCTATGTTTATGTAAGAGAAACTTCTCCATCTTTAACCTTGTCTATAGTAGCTTTTCTATGGTAACCATTCTTTGTGAATTCGTTAATCCATATCAGTCTCCTTGTGCCATCACCATAAGGTTGCAATCTGAAATGACCACTAACCTTAAAAGATTCATCATTACATATTTCAGTGTACCACTTACTGTCAAATCGATAGTAATCAAGTCCTGGTCCTGTGACATTCTGATTTTTCTTTTTCTTCTTAACCTCTTTTCTAACAGTGGTTGAAACCTTACCTAATTGCACTTCTGCCCATTGTCTTAAACACAAATAATCTAAGACCATATCTATGTAATCTCTGATATTTGCTTCCATACAACCATCAATAAGAGGTAGAACCATGCAGTCTAACTGATGTCCATTTCCCTTAATTCTATCTTTTGGTGACACACAAATGTAATATGTAGGTATCGACAAATATTTATTGATGTTGTCTTGGAATATCCATAAAGTAAGACAGCCATTCTTTATGCTATACACGACATAACACCCTTCTATAAAGTATGGGCTACGAACAATTCCATTCTCATTATCTAACTCTTGGAGAATATCAATATGAAATTGTGTAAATTTCATATAGGATTTATCCATCGTATCAATAAATGTCTTAGAGAAAACGACCAAATTACGGCAGTTTCCTTTTACTGTAGATAATTCTCTTATCGCATTCTCTCTGTCAGAATCAATTGCACTACCGATATTATTACACCAATTAAGAATGCTTTGTGGCAATTCTCTTTTATCAAGACAAAACAAGTATCTAAACAATGTAATGTCATTTATGTTTTTTATTTTCATAAACAAATACAATTTGTCAATTAACCCTTTTGATCCATCTATAGTCAGGACCTTTAGTTGTCCACTGAAATTGCCACATTGCACCGGACTTACTGCTTATCAAATAGTATTGATACATACTCGTCATCGGTTGTATTGTAAAAATGCTACTATTACCTGCTTCAAGAACTTCTTCATTAATTGAAACGCAAAGGAGGTTGTCTAAAGACTTGGTATCGTATTGCACTTGCCAAAGTCTTCCTGTAAAACTATCCAACATGATGAATGTCCACATATTTTGAGTAGCAAACATTTTGAATCTACCCTGCCATCTATCAGTTGAAGATGGATATGCTTTTGACCAGTAATTTATTGGTGCAGCAAACATGTAATCTGTTCCTTTTGTGCTAAATTGGACTTGCCAATTCTTTCCTGTAAAAGTATCAAGCATGATGAAAGTCCACATATTCTGTGTTTCATAAAGACAAAAGCGATTATCAGTTTCGCCACCATCTTCCATTGCATCACATATTTTCCAAGATTGACCGTCATCTTGCACCTGTAATACTTCTCCCGTAGCAGTATTCAAACGTAACTGGTTATGGTAGTTACGTGTTTGATACATTTTATAAGTTTGTGCAAATAGGCTGATCGGCATAAAGCACAAAAACAATAAAGCAGCAATTTTTCTCATATCGTTTCTGTTTTACGAAAAACTAAATGGAATTTGGATTATGCAATATTACCATCTTTCCTCCATTTATTCTTTTACGACAAAGATTATGTCGGCAAGACTTTCGTATATTATTTTATTAAATGTGAATTCAATTTTCTTTAGAGAATTTTCACTGAAGCTATCAAGGTATGTATTTACCTTAGGCTCAATTAACGAGAATGCTCTCTTCATCTTCCACGACTGATTCATGTCCGTAGAATCGACAAGAACAACAAACAGACGGTTTTCAGCACCGAACAAACGAGGACTTTGATTCTCATAAAGCCATTTCATCAGGTTTTCTGGATTATTACGAGCCTCATTTACAATCTGTTTTCTTGTAGCAGTAAGTTGAGATATAACTTCTTGATGTCCTTGATTTTCGATTTCTTCTTTTAAGAAATTATACTGTTCGGAATCAGAAAGATTTTTATCTGGTGTAATACCATATTTCTTAGCCTGACGCTTCAACCAAGTTAACTCAGTGTTGCCTAATGCTTCTTTTAACTTACCTTGCATATAAGCTCCAGGAAAATAGGTAACTTTCAAATCGATAGGGTTATTCTCAATAAAAAAGTCAACACTTTTGATTTCACCAACCGCAGACAACACACGTCTATGCTTCTTAAATATTGATTCAATAAGATAGGATGTCCAGTTGTTATACCAACTTGTTTGAACGAAATTCCAAGCATTTGTTGCAATAGCATCAGCCTTGCTGCGTAGTTCATCATAATCGCTGATTACTTTAATATATCTACGGACAAGATATTGGTCAAGAGAGTTTTCTTGATCTCCTCCCCATTCGTAGTTGTTTATCTGACGTAAACCACTTTTCAATTTTTCTTCATCCACACCCATCGTGTGATACCATTCATTGTTTCTGTCGCACAGATAAGTATCAAGCATAGTCTTGCCATTAGGTGTATTCTCCATTATTGAATACAACTCGGCAAACTGCTCGTTAATCTTTGTAGAAGTAAGCTCAATGCCATTTTTCTCAACAAATTGTTTAATCTGTTTTCCACGACATACGGCTCTAATCTTCAAGTACAACAAAGCACTTTCATTGTTGTTGAAAGCGTAAAGATTTTGTGCACGGAACTCTTTGTCCCATTTCTCAAAGTTTGTCATATTGAATATTTTTATATTTTACTTTTGTTTTATACTCCAATTTCCTTCCTTGTCCAGTTGAAAACGATTATTCAGAACTGTAAACACATCGACATTGCCTATTATAATCATATTTCGCAAAATCCATTCCATTATAGCCATCATTATAGCATTTGTGTCGGTAGTCCCCTTCTTGATCGTTTCAGTTATGAACTCAGTTATAATTTTTATAAATTGACTATCATCACAAACACGTAAGTGTACAGGTGCTGGATTCTTTCGAAAAGTCACAAGGACATCACCTTTAATCGATTTAACACGATTAAGTTGACGTGGTGGGTAGGTCTTTTGTTCTAACCATTCATAATCAACAACATTGAAATTGTTGAAAACACACGCATTGCTAACGGCTTTCCATTCTAGTCCAGAAAGAGAGTGAAATGTAAGTGAAAAATATTTATTATCTTTTAACACTCTTCGAATTTCTGAAAAAGCAGAATTTATGTCATGTTCAAAAGCCTCAATATCTTTGTGACGTTGATTACTATCGGATATTACAATTTCTTGCTGATAATCAGGAACAAACTGTAGCCATGAGTTCCAAATTACACTTTGCTCAAAATATGGTACACTATCCCCATAAGGAGGGTCTGTAAAAACATAGTCCACAGAGTTGTCTGGGAGTTGCAACCTTTTTGCATCAAAGTTGGTGATTTTGAAAGTAGATTGGATAGGCTCTTTCATTAAATCACCCAATAGCGCATTCAAGAAATCTTCTTTTCCCTTTATCGCCTTCCTTATGCGATTTTCGTAATAATGTAATACATTATTCTCTATATATGTCTCACCAATATAAAAACCGGTCATCCAAGCTCCTTGAGCAAGTGCCCCTCTGCTTTTGATAGGTGGAACAAGTTTGGAACAGTTGGCTAAATTTGCTGTAAATGCAATTAAAAACAAGTCTTTATCAGATCCTGTTGCATATTTATTTATCAATGACAACAATTTTGCATGACAAGCAAGTGTCCTTTTGGTAAAAAGATCTTTTATTGTCATGTTCGGGCGAGCTGATATTCTGGAATTTTCAATAATCGAAACCATAGGATACCAATCCGTTATTTTGTAATTGTTTTCTTTCTCACAGAACTCTTTTGCTAGCTCTTCTGGAATATCTTCAATAGACGTCTTTTTTCCATCCTTAAAAGTAAATTGCAGCGGTAAACCATCCTTATTTCTTAAAACTGATATAGGCAGATATGTTTTCTCGCCAATGGTAATATTATACCATTCGTTTATGAAAGTAGACATTTCTGCTTTGATCTTTTCCCATACCCTTTTTACTTTTGAAATATTAACATCGTTTGAGAACAAATTATGTGCTATAAAATTGGCAATCGGATTGAGATCATTTACTATAACGTTTCTATTTTTAAGATATGCTTCACAACAGAAAACTCCATACCCTGAAAATGGATCAATAATAGTATCTCCAGGGTTTGTATATTTTTCTACCAAAGGACTTATGCCAGTGGCTGGTTTTTTCCCCCAATATTTATGCATAAAATATCTAGGAGCATTTTTTTCACTATTCATTTTTTCTATTGTTTAATTTTAAAAGTTTTCATGCAAGTCTGTTGGAACAAGAAGTTCTCTTGTATCTATTTTTAACAACTTAGCAATCTTACTTAGTGTTTGTAAATCTGGCTGAGCAGAATTAGAGCACCAACGACTGGTTGTTGTAACACTAACTCCAAGTTGCCCTGCTAACCATTTACCTGTTTTCTTTTGTTCTACAAGAACTACTTTTATTCTATTAAGCTCATTCATTGTAATTTTATTTAAGTTCAATGCAAAGATATATACACTTATTGTAATATACGAGAATCTTTAGAAAATATTGTATAGTTGCATAAAAAATATGTTTTATTACTTTAATTTGCTACTATTTTACGCACAAAAAAGTAACTTTTGTGTTTAACATACAACATTAGGGCTTTACTCCCGAAATGAAAGAAAAGGAAATTTATCGTTGTTTTCTGTGTTAATTTATGTTTTCTCAGGCTTTCATTTTGGGGTTTCTTGATTTTGTTGTTCCTAATTTGTTTCTTTCGTTATTTTACCATCCTAATTAGTGTTGATTATCAGTGTGTTATGAATAATCAGCAAGATTCCAAGAACAAGGAAATGCTGAATGCGTATGGGTTATACTACGCATATCCAGTGGTTAACGAGAATCATCAGCGTCTTCGGGTAAGTCTTCGTCTTTTACGGTTAATTATCTGTAAATAAACAATCCAATAGAGTTGTAATCAAATAAAAATATGTACTTTTGTAGCCGAATAGCGTATTTAAAAAGAGATCCGATGGCTTGATGAATCGGAGAACAGATAGAAAGAGTAATATTCAGAATAGCTTATGAATAAAGAAAAAGAAGATTTCTTCCTCCATTCCAACGAAGTGAATCATATCAACAGAGAAGATTACGAAAAGATAGAATTATTGGTGAATGCGGCAAAAGCCTTTGCCCGCAGCACCTACCAGTGTGTCTATATCATCGACTATTTTCATCAGGACTTCATCTATGCATCAGATAACCTCGCTTATCTCTGCGGATTGGAACCGGAGCAGTTGATAGAGGCTGGTTATCAGATGTATATCGACCATGTTCCGGAGGCCGACCTGCAGATGCTGCTCGAAGTGAACAAGAAAGGTTTTGATCTTTTCAACGAATTGCCTGTGGGCGACCGTCTGGACTATACCATCTCGTACGACTTTCATCTTACCAATGGCAGGCATAGCCGATTGATTCATCATCACCTTACTCCGATACTTCTTTCTGATGACGGAAGAATCTGGCTTGCCCTCTGCACCGTATCATTGGCGGCAACCGATGAACCGGGACATATCATCATGCAGAAGAATGGTGAGCGTAGCTATTTTGAATATTCCACATTGCGCCACAAGTGGGAAAAGAAAGAAGGCATAACCTTGAGCGAGACTGAGAGAGATGTTTTGAGATTGTCTGCCCAAGGTTACACGATGAATGATATTGCCGACCGACTATGCAAATCGGTTGACACTATAAAGGCTTGCAAGCGCAACCTTTTCGCCAAGATAGGCGTGAAGAACATTGCCGAGGCGCTGTTTCATGCCACGAACTATCAGATGATATAATCGCAATCATATCTCTTCCAACAATGGCGAGAGATAGAACTTGGGGAAGTATTTCACCTCCTTGCCTTCCGCAAGGTTTACGAGGATGTTGGCACAATAGCCGGCGGCAATATATGCCCCGATGCCCAGTTGCGGGAAAGACTCCTCAGAATAATGCCTGATGGCTTCATCTATCCAAGGCACGGGCATCTGCCAGAACATACCGTACTGCGAGATATACTTGCCCAGTGAGCAACGGAAATCATCCGAACCTTTTTTCACTACTTCGCTGAATGGATAGCCTTTCGGTTTCTCTACAGCGAGAAAGGCAGCCTTGCCAAGATTGACGGCATGGATAACGGGGATGCCCTGCTCCTTGCATTTCTCATCGAAAGCGAAGGAGGCTTCGTTGTCATGCAAGGTTGCATTCACCGCATATCGGATGCCCGACAAGTCGCATGCATCCACATCTTCCATCGTCAGCGTATCCTTTTCTATGCGATAGATTTGAAATCTATCTTCCTGCCGAGGGCTTTTATGGAAGTCATGGAGCAAGGCACAGGAAGCTATCAAGCTTCCCATGTCTGCGCCACTAATCAACAATTTTATTGGGTTGTTCATTTATAGAGAGATTTTTTCATTACACCATTACAGGATGCTGCAGATAGACAGATTACATTCTGTTCTTCTGGCTTTCTCCAGCACCCGTACCCTTATACTTGCTTCTTGTAGTGTTGAACTTATACCGTACAGTAAGCGACACTTTGCTTGTTGACAATCCATCATACACCATTTGCTTTATTTTGCCAAAATGAGCAATCATGTGGCTGTCGTTTGTCCCGAACAAATCATAGATGAAGAGCTGAAACGACAAACGATCCTTCAAGAAAGCCTTATATGCGGAAACATTCGTGCAAAACATTGGCTTGTACAGATACTGGTTCTTCTCATGGCCTTTCGTGATATATGACATCATCAACGTAAACATTCCTAATTTGGTGTTGAGGGTATTGTCAAAACGGAAAGAAGCCATTGGCTTATTGAGCGATTTCCCATCGTGCGTCTCCATATCAAACCATTGCTTGTCAATGGATGCAGTAAGCGAAGGATACCAGATGCCAAACGAAGGGCGCAAATTAATGGATGCAGCTACGTCATTATACGAATTCCCATTCACAGGCTTCATCAAGCCTATTGCAGGATTATCCTTATAAGTCTCCACTGTTGACATAATTGGATGTGAAGTATGACTGTAGGTCATATCGAATGTCAACCATTTGTAAGCCAACTCGTAGTTGAGATTTCTGCTTATCTCAGACACCAAGAATGGGTTTCCTGTTTCATACGTGTAGCGGTTGTCATACTGAATGCCGCTGCGCAGGAAATGATAGGAAGGACGATCGATGTCGGCAGAATAGCTCAGCTGCATCTGTACCTTGCCCACAGGCATCGATAAGCTGAGCGATGGGAACCAATTGCCATACGACTTGCTTTGTCCTGGCATATACTTGCCGTATTCATAGTAGTTGAAGTCGATGTACTCGTATCTCAGTCCTGCCTCCATGCTTACGTTTCCGAAATCTCTTGAATAGGTCAAGAATGAAGATGTCATGCTTTCTGTAATACGGCTGTCGTCATCCGATACCAAGTTGGTTGGCACCACTTGATACTTTGAGGTACGATGGGTATTTGAATATTCACCACCCAAAGATAAGTCGCCGCCCAACAGAGGATAAGAAAGAACCAGCTTGGAAGCAAGCAAATGATAATCCTTGTTAGTCAAGCTATGAGCCGTTTGGCTTTGTGCATTCATCCCCACTTCCTGGTATTGCTCTTTGGTAACATCGTTCTGGTATTCCTTCGACCATAGCCAGTCGGTATTGAAGTCGATGCCGAGTTTGCCAATCTTTCCCACATAGTAAATGTTGCTTGAAAGATTATTCTTCTGCCAAAAGAAATCAGCATGACTATCAGAACTTTCAGACAATTCTTCGTCTTGCAATATAGAAGAACTCATATCGCCGTTCCATGTTTGTTTTGGATTTCTTAGAAAACCAAAGTTGGCACCTATAGAGTTGTTGGCATCCAACTGGTAGCTGGCATCCAATCGAAAGTTCATGGCTTCGATAATACCTACTTGTCTTATCTCACTTTTCTGGTTCCACGTCTTGTCAAGATAAGTCTTCTGCTGTAAGTCTTTATTGTCTGGCTGGTATTGTCTTGCTCCAAAAGCGTATGCGCCCAGCTCTAATCCATTCTTGCGATAGTTCATATTCAGCCTGCCATATCCTCCAATGTTCTTTTTCTCGTCGTACGATCCTTCTGTTGTAGCGTCAAATCCGAATCCTTCACCCAGTATTTTCTTCGTTGTGATACGGATGACCGCCTTGGTGCTGGCTGCGTAACGAGCATCAGGGTTAGTGATGACTTCCACCGACTTGATGTTATCTGAATGCAAACGGTCCAGCTCGCTCTTGTCTCTCATCTGTCGTCCATTGATATAGATAACAGGCTCACCGCGACCGAATACCTTGATGCTGCCATTCTGGGCAGACACGTTAGGGATGCGGTCGAGCAGGTTCTCCATGGTTCCTGCCTTCTCAAGTACGGATCCGACAACGGTTGTCGTCATTCCGCCATTCTTCAGGATAGTCTTAGGCAGGGATGACTTCACGACAACTTCGCCGAGCATCTTACTGTCTTCTTCCATCTTGATAATGCCCACATTCTCGCCCGTGCAATCCTTGCAGATAGTCTTATAGCCTACGGAGGTCACCTTGATGATTTCACCGTTGCAGGAAGAGTCGATGGCAAAGCTGCCATCCTCTCCACTCACTGCGCCCTTGACGAAAGCCGAGTCTGTTCTATTCAATAATACTACATTGGCAAACGCCAAAGGTTCTCCCTTGGTATTCATCACCTTGCCGGTGATATTCTGCGCCATCATCGGAGTCATAGCCGAGAGGCACAACGCTGTGGTAAAAATTACTTTTTCCTTCATATTGCTACAGTTTTGCTTGATTCTTTTATTTTTCTGCTGCAAAAGTATAGCTTTATAGGAAAAAGCCTTTGACACAAAAGTGTATTTCTCAAGAGTGTGGCTTAAGAATTACACTTTTGTGTATAAAAAGAAAGGATAAATAGCGTTTGGTGATAGATTTTTAATGAATTTACCTTATTTTTCCATCACCAAATCAGCGAGCACGATGGCGGATTCCTTCTCATCCCTAGGTGCATCCTTTGACTTCCATGCCACGATGAAGCGGATTCGGGCAGCAGTTACCTTGTAGCCTTTCAACTCCCATTTGCCTAGTTTCTCCTTCATCTTGATGGAGAGCTGGGCTATGTCTCTGCCTGTTGATGGGAGACAGAGGCAATGGTCGTGGTAGGTTAGCGGCATACCGCTTCTCAGGCAAAGGATAGCGTCCTTGTGAGGCTTGGAGAAACCCAGGTTTACATCCTTGTGTGAGAGCTGAAGCACTATTTCGTTCGGCTCATCGTAGGCTTGGGCATCATAGAGATGCTGGGCACTTTTCAGGCTGTCGAAGAGATTGCCGTTGGTGTGGATGGTTAGTGTACGCTTGGCACGGGTCATGCCTACATAGTATCGGCGCAGTATGTCGTCTGTAGGATGTTCGGGATGGGTAATGAGCATCAGTACATGGTCGAACTCATGGCCTTTTGCCTTGTGGATGGTGCTGACCACGATGTCTGATTTCGAGATGTCACAGAAGTCTTCTACTGATGATTCGAACACGAACTCCCTCAGGTCGCTGTAGTACTTGGCACGATTGGTCTGCTCAAATATCTGGAGACTGCGGCGCAGATATGGCAATGCCTGGCTGGTGGCATACTTTTGAAATGTCTGCTGCTTGGCTGCTTCCCAAATATCATCAGGGATGATAGGGGATTTCGTCTCCTTGAGGCCTTGGTCTATCTTCTTCAAGAAGTATCTTACCTCTGCCAGATTCCAGAAGCGCAAGCCGTCCATTGATTGCACCAGCTTGGCCTTGATGTTATGGCTGTGAAGAAGAGCCAGCATGATGACAGCCTCCTCATTGGTCTGCGTGAGGATGCTGATGGTTTCGTTCTTCTTGCGGGTAGATGCATCGTCTTCTTTTGAAGCGTTACTTCTTAGTAATTGCGTAACATCTTCAAGAATAGGCTGATACATATAAACCTTTTTCTCCTGAATCTCGTATGGATGCTTCACGATTCTTACCTCTCCATCTTCTTGACTCATGGAGATGATAGGGGTAGATTTGATTCGCTGGCGGATGTTGCGGGCGAAGTCGTTGGCAGCATCCACAATATGGCGAAGACTGCGGTAATTCTCCGTCATCTCGATGAAACGGCTGTGTTCTGTCTGGGTCTGTTCATAGAGATACCGCGAGTTGGAACCTCTAAACTCATAGATGTTCTGGTCATCATCGCCTACGGCTATCACCCTCATCTCTTCGTTGGCTTTCATCAGAGCAGAGACAAGGGCATAGTCATCCTTGCTCATGTCTTGCGCCTCATCGATCACGAGCACGGTCTTGCTGATGCGATTGGGCTCCACTTCTCCATTGTTGATCATTTCGGCGGCTTGCTTAACCACATCTCCAGCCTCATCCAGATTGCCAACCCTGCCCAGCAGGTCGAAGCAGTAGGAATGGAAGGTCTTGATCTCTACGAAATGGGCGGCATTGCCGATGAGTTGCATCAGTCGCTGCTTGAACTCGGTAGCGGCTGCACGCGAGAAAGTGAGCATCAGAAGTTGTTCGTGCTTTACATCTTCCAGCAGCAGGAGAGAGGCAAGCTTATGTACGAGCACACGTGTCTTGCCGCTGCCAGGACCGGCAGCGACTACGATGCAGTGGGACTCGTGGTCGTCGATGATTTCCTTCTGTCGCTTGGAGAGCATTCCGAAGAGTTTCTTATACTTTGAAGGTGTTACGTTGCGCTCTATCTCAGTCTCCCGGCTGCCCTTGAAGTACTTTGAGATGAAGTGCTGGTAGTCCATCTGGAAGTAATCCTGCACATATTGCAGGGCGGCATCGTAATCCCTTACCATCAGGTTGGCATATTCGCCCACGATGTGAATCTGTTGAATCTTCTGCTTGTAGAATTCATTGAGCATGCGGTAATCCTCCTGCTTATAGTGGAGGCGAGGTTCCTTGATGCGTTTAATTGCCATCGCATTGTAAAGCACCAGAAATCCTCCTTCCAGCTTCATGGCTCCTATCTTGGAGAGATAGAGCAAGGCTTCCTCTACGTCTTCCAACTGCAGGGAAGAGAAGTCGGAGAAGAGTGACTGGTTGCTGGATTTCAGATCGTTCAGAAGTTCAACTACCGAGAATTGGAGAGGCTTCTCTTTTCTATTGTCTGTTGCGCCAGAGGCTTTTCCTAAACCTTTTTCTTCAGAAGGATTCTTTTCTTCAGAAGAGCTGTTGTTGCTCTCTTCTGTTATAGTTTTACTGTTTTCTTCAGCCAGGCTGTATAGTCTTTCGATGATGAATCGGCAAACCTCAATTCGTCTTTCGAATCGCTTGATGATGGTCTCTATATCCTTGTCTCTTGTCACGATAAGATTGCGGACGCCGTCTTCCTTCTTGTGCGCATATCCTTTTACTGCCAGGAAGTATAGCAGTGTGCGGATTTTCTTTTCTGTAGAAGTGTTGATGCCGTCGTGTACGGCATTGTCATTGAGTTGCTTGTATGTGATATGCAGCGATTCATCCGGGATATGTTCCAGAATGTATCTTTCCAGTTTGGCGAAGTTCTCCAGCATCTGCTGAGGCTTGCGTTGCTTGTCACTGATGTCTTGCAGATAGGCAGAGATGTCACGGGTATCGGCAAGGATGCCTTCCTGGCGCATTCGGTCAACGGAAGAGATGACATCTCGCTTGCTGAGTCCTAGAATGTCGGCGAGGTAATCGATGCGGGATTCTGCCTCGCTATCCTGTGCCTTGGCTATATGCTTCTGGGTGATAAGCGACTTGATGATGCGGATGGCATTCTGCATCTCATCTTCCGAGAACAGGGGTGATTCGGTGAGGCGCAGTCTTGCCTCGTCCATGTTCTTGACAGTGATACCTGTGGCATAGACGTGCGGAATGTTGTTGCCACGCTCTATGTATCCGCTCTGTTCGAGAGCAGATAGGGCGGTGCGAACACGGGTTTCTATGTCGGATACTGAGTCATCCCAACCGGCTTGGCGGGCTATCTCCAGTGCCGAACAACTTACGTGTGGACGCTGCTTGGTAAAATCCTTAATAGCTTTCCATACCTGTTGTATCTCGCTGATGCTCAGCTTGGTTTGGTTGAGCAGGATGAAGCGCTTGTCCAAGTCCTCATCGCTATAGAGTACATAGCATTTGGCATTGAGGTGTGGGTCTCTTCCTGCACGTCCTGCCTCCTGTACATAGTTCTCCAGAGAGTCGGAGATGTCGTAGTGGATAACCAGCCCCACATCGCTCTTATCTACTCCCATGCCGAAGGCGGAGGTGGCAACGATGATTCTAACCTTATCGCTCATGAAGGCATCCTGATTGTGTATCTTCTCATTGGCATCCATCTTGCCATTATAGGGCAGGGCAGATATGCCGTCACGTGTCAGTTTTTGGGCGAGTTCCCGGGTTCGCTTGGTGCGGGATACGTAGATGATGGTAGGGCAATCAGCCTGCTCTACCAGTGAACGCAGTAGATTGTATTTGTTGCCGTCACTATCTACGTGGATAACGGAATAGTGCAGATTGGTACGTGAGGCTGATGAGGCGAAGAGCTGGAGATCGATGCCCAGCCAATGCTTGAAATAGTCGCAGATGTCCTGTACCACCTTCTGTTTTGCAGTGGCGGTGAAGCAAGATACGGGTATCAGGGTTTGACCATGGTTGCGGGCCATAGCATCCTTGCCAAACTTACGTTCCTGGTATTCCTTGATAAACTTGCCGATGTATAGGTAATCCACCCGGAAGTCTTGTCCCCATGCAGAGAAGCAGTGAGCTTCGTCAATGACGAATCTCACCACATGCCGTGCCATCAGGATGCGCTCGATGGTTTTGGAGCGCAACATCTCTGGTGCAATATATAATAAGGTGGCATCTCCGCTCTGTACTCGTTCGATGGCTAGGGAGCGGGAGATTGGGTCGAGGAGACCGTTGAAGGTTACGGCATCGGTGAAACCACGGTCTGCGAGGTTATCTACCTGGTCTTTCATCAATGATTGCAGAGGCGAGATAACCACGGTGAGTCCATGAATGGTTCTGCCATCCATCAGGGCTGGCAACTGGAAGGTGAGCGACTTGCCGCCACCCGTAGGAAATATAGCCAATAATGACTTGCCATCCACTGCTGCCTGCGATGCCTGTTCCTGCAGCGGTTCGCCATCATAGGTACGGAAGGCATCATAGCCAAAGAGTTGTTTCAGGTTGTGATGAATGTCGAGCATGCGGTTGCAATACTCGCAGCCATCGGTGCATTGGGTATGGCAGAGCATATAGATGATATGTTCTACTTCGGGATAATGGCAGAGTACCCAACCTGGGGTTACAGATTGGTAATCGTCTGTGCCTATGAGGGCCAAGGCGTATGCCAAGCCGCAAGGCGACTGGGCTGCAAGAGCCGGAATATCGGCATGGGCGCAAATATGATTCTTGTATTCAGAAAGAATGTATTCTGAAACGCCTATCATTGCGTCATCCTTTTCGATGGCTCCCACATACATCAGAAATCCTCTGAATTCCTCTTCATTCTGGAGCAGCAAGGTGAAGATTTTCCTCTTCCTTTCTGATAATTGATTCCATGCAGCGATTTCATCCATCAAAAGCTCCTTGGCTTTCTCGCAGTCATTGACTGGATTATTCATCTGCTCGCTCATCAGTTTGTCGTCCTTTACCAGATGATGGTAAGGGCGCTTGGGGAAGAGAAGCGGGGAGAGATAGAGGGTATCTATCAGTATGCCGTTGAGTTGGAGATAGCGGGCATCGTGATGAATGAGGTTATGACCGCAGATATAGTCAACCTTTCCTTCTTGCAGGAACTTGTTCAGTGCCGTCTGCGATGCTTGGTGAAAGGTGGCTCCGTCATAACGCAATGCTCCGATGTCGTGTATTTTATGGTCTTTCAGTCCCACTTCGGTATCCACGAAGGCAATGTTCCTGCTTCTGGCATCTTTCTTCTTGATGTCAGAACTTACGGTGAGATTGTTTTTCCTTTCAAAGAGGCGACTGAATATTGACATAATCTTCGATGTTTATATTTCCACCGCAAATGTACAATTATTATTTGATATATGCAAATAATCAAGTGCTTTTATCTTCTTAGAAAGCTGTTTTTATACAATCCCAAGAGGCTTACGAGGATATCTTCAAGGCAGATTAATATGCCCCTAAAACCTTCCAGTCGTCTATGAGTTTGAACAGGCGGGGCATGGCTGGCTTGTAACTGTCGGGATAGGTGAGGGAATAGACGAAGAGTATTCTGCCACTCTTGATGAATTTATCGTAATGACTGTAGCCATCTACTCTTACTCCGTTTTCATAGACAGGACCGGAGAGGATGAATGCCTTATTCGATGCCTGCATCGTCCGCTCCGAATGAAGCTTCTGGGCAAGAGAATCGGCACAGGCCTGGAGGGTGTTGCTATAGTTGGGGGTAACGTAACTCTCCAGGATGATGTTGGCATGATTAGTGAATGAGAAGCGGGCATAGCCCTGGTATCCCGATACCGAAGTATCCTCCTGCTGGAAGAAGCAAGGATACTTGACAACGTAGCCGAAGTCAGGGTCATTGTATTCCTTCATGGGTGCCATCTCTACCTTGGTTTTGAAATCCGCCATCGGTGTATGCTGCTCTTTCGTAACCTCATGATGATAGTTGATGATGAAGTTTATCATCATCAGCAAGACAACTGCTATCAAAAAAATCTTCTTCATATCTTTGCTTCTTTTGTATTTTAGCTGCAAAGGTATGAAGAAGATGGGAAAAAGCAAAATAACAAGTATGACATTTGGCTGACATTTCTGAACTTATCTGATTATCAGTCGGTAAGACTTGCCTCTTTCCGATTCAATCATGAGGTTGCTATTCTGCTCAATCACCGGTTTGATACGGCGAATCAAGGTATAGAGCGTTTCACTGGCATCCGGTTTCTTGGGCCAAAGAGCATCACAAATCTCCTGTTTGGAGAGTTGATGATGCGTATTGTTGAAGAAGAGTTGCATCAGCTGGTGCTGCATCGGAGTAAACTTGATGGCTTGTCCGCTTTCCTGATTGTAGAAGGAATCCTCGTCTTGAGAATAGCATATGGTGCCGAACATATCGGCCTCATGATTCCAGGGTTGTTTTCTGCGATGATAGTATAGCGATGCAATAGCCCAAATCATAGCCATGAGGGTAAGCGTCAAAGGTGTCCGCTGGTTGCTCATACTCAAAACATCTGCCATCGAACAGTTAGCATAACTTTGGATAGAATGCTCGTTGAGGAGCATCTGTTTGCTGCTGAGCAGGTTGGCGCTATTTACCAACTGGGAATTGTTCTTGCCTCTTCTTCTGTCTTCCATCACATAGCAGAGATTACTGGTCGACTTCAGCAGGTCGATGCTGAGATGTGAGCGGTAGCTCTGGATGGTATCAGGCGTAATCCATTGATATTTATTTTCCTGAAGAGTCAGAGCCAAAGCTTTGTTCATATCTTGTACGATGGCATACTGTGCCTTGCGGTAGTTACTCACGCTGGAGAATGCCGCAGACATCACAAGGATGGCAAAGATGAGGATGGAATGATATGCTTTCAGTTTCATATTATCTATTCTGTTTAAATGATATACTGTTTAAAGATTCAAATGCAAAAGTACAGAAATTCTATGAAAGATGGTATAAAACTAGATATAATATTCGTTAATTGATAAATGTCAGACTCATGTCAGCCATATTTTTCGCTTCGGTCTTCTCTTTTTGATACCTTTGCAGCAGAAAACAAGTTTTAGAAAAGTATATGATGACAATGAAGAAAAGTAAATTGTTAACAGCTATGGTGATGCTGTGGGCATTGATCTCTTGTGCAGAAATAAGTGCCCAGGAGATCCAGAAGGTATCGAATGATTCTATAGCCTTGCAAGAGGTTGTTGTGAAGGCGGCACGAGTAGTCAACAAGGAAGATGGCAAGTTGATATTCCCAAGCGATATTCAGAAGCAGCGTTCTTTTTCTGGTTTTTCGCTTTTGGGAAAGTTAGCTTTGCCTCATATCAGGGTTGATGAGGCTGGCCGTTCCATTTCTGCTACCGATAATAAAGGAGAAGTGCAGATTCGTATCAATGGCATTCTCGCCAATATGCATGATGTGCAGATGCTGGATGTAGCTTCTATTATGAGTGTAGATTATATCGATAGTCCTGGCGTAAGATATGGAAAGAATATTGCATACGTGATAGATATTCATACCCGCAGGGCTTCATCGGGTGGCAGTTTGGGCTTCAACTTGACCAATGCGCTAACTACCAAGCTCGGTTCGAACGATGTCTATGCATCTGTCAATAGGGGCAAGAGCCAATTGAATATTTTATATGAGCAGACTTATGTGGATAATAAGGCATCCGAATATAATGAGAATGCTCAATATCTTCTACATGATGGTTCTGAGTATCAGATATCTCGAAAAATCATGCATGGGGCAACTCGAAATTATGATAATACATTGCAGTTGAAGTATAATCTGGCTGATTCTGCATTATATGTATTCCAGACAACGCTTACCACGGATTTCAGCAATCAGCCTTATACATCGAATGAGATGTGGTTTTCTGAATCTGGAAAGCCTGCATATCCTGTTTACAGAACCAGCAAGGGTAGGGATTTTACTCCTGCTCTCGATTTGTATTTCTATCATCAGCTGGGCAAGCATCAGTCTTTGTCGGCAGATGTTTTGGGCACTTATATCCACACCAAAGGAGCCTATTATGAAGGTGAGGGCGACCCCTATCAATATCAGGTAGATGGAAAGACCTATTCGCTCATAGCCGAGGCTATCTATGAAAACCGGTTGAAACCCTTTACTTTTTCTGCAGGAACCAACTTGAACTGGAAATATATGGATAATCAGTATTTGGGTGATGTGGTTAGCGAGAATGGTATCCGTTCATTGGGTATTTATGGTTTTGCACAAATCAAGGGAAGTTTGGGACAATTCAAGGAAGGAACATCCCGTTTAACTTATGTAGCTGGCTTCGGGTTGAGTAATCAGACTTATCGACAGGGAGATGAGGAATTTAGTTTTTGGCTTTGTCGTCCGAAACTCACATTGGCTTATTCCTTGACATCTTCGTTTCAGATCCGCTTGGGAAGTGAATTATCACAGCATATTTCGCAGATAGCTATGATTTCGGATACCCGTATTCGAAAGAACAGTATGGAATGGACTGTGGGTAATCCTTCGCTTAAGCCTAGCAGTAGATATGAGAACTGGGTGGTATTCTCTTTCAGTAAACCAAGGATAAATACTGATTTAACCTTGAATTATCGCATCAATCGTCATTGTAATTTGGCGAAATACACCCGCACGGAAAATGATCAGTTTCTTTATTCCCAGACGAATCAGCCCCATTGTAATATGTTGTATCTTACGAATGATACCCGGTTTGACATTATCCCCGACCACCTTATATTCTCTGTGAATGCAGGTATTTACCGTTTTTTCAATAAGGGCGATGAGTACAGTCATTGTTATACTGCTTATAATTATAGTGGAACATTACAGGGATATTGGGGAAAATGGACAGTGATGCTGTATGCTGATAACGGTTGGAACTTTATGGAGGGAGAGAACATCGGGCATAATCCACCTTCATTGGCAACCTCAGCCAGTTATCATATAGGTGATTTCGATTTTACGCTCTATATGCATAATCCGTTTATGGCTCATCCGAAATCCTATTCTGCAGAAATCGTCAACGCATTACTCCGTAAGCAGGTTCGTGGTTATGACAATTCGGGAGGTAATTTGCTCCGTATCGGTGTTGCCTGGAATATCAATCGGGGAAAGGAATACCGTAAGATACAGCGGAATATCAACAATGAGGAGCGAGAAACGGGTATCTTGAAATAGTTGGCTTTGCTTTCTATATGGGTTGCATTGGCAACAGCCGGAATTTATTTCTTCCCTTTATTGATGATATAAATTCCGGCAGTAGCCAATGCGCCTGCTATCAGATACTTCCAGTAGAAGGTTTCACCAAGACAGAGGCAGGAGGTGATGGCTCCTACTACGGGGATGAGCGAATTGTATATTGCTACCTTTCCTACGGGATTGCAGCTCAATAGTTTATTGTAGAGAGCGAAACTGATGGTTGAGATGGCAATGAGCAGCAGAAGGATGGTGATGCCCCAGAGGCTGATGACTGGCAGATAGCCACCCATTAACAATGCAGGAATCACCAGCAAGGCTCCACCGATACTCAGCGAATAACCGGTTCCTACGAAAACATCCACTCTCTTGCTCAATCCTCGGGTCAGCAGGGAAGCACTGGCTCCACACAGGGCGTTGAGGATAATCATACCATCGCCCAGGAAAGTGAAACTACCGCTTTCCTTTCCGCCAAGGTTCAAGGCTAGGATGCCTAGGAATCCGATGATGCAGCCCAATGCCTTTTGCCACGTCATCCTGTCGCTCTTGAAGAAGATACAGGCAAGGATAACCACCGTGAAGACGCTCATAGAATTGAGTATCGCCGAACGTGCTCCTGCATTATGCGAGAGTCCGAAATAGAAGAAAGCATAATGAAGGGTGGTGTTGAGGAGTGCATAGAGGAGAAGGAACCAGACATTCTCTTGAACAGCTTTCTTCTTGAATCCGAATTCACGGTGTGAACTTCTTGCGATGGCAAGGATGATGATACCGGAGATGAAGAAGCGGATGCCGGCAAAAAGCATCTTGCTTCCGGTCATGTCTGCTGTAATCTGATATTCCTCCATTCCCATTTTTATCAATGGGTAAGCCCATCCCCACGAGATAGCAGCCGTAAGGGCGAACAGGCTTACCCATACCGGGCGCTGAAATATACTGAGTGTATTTGTTTCTTTCTTTTCCATTATAATTTAATTGGTATTCCCTTGCTTCTGTGTTTGCTAAATGGCAATCTACAAGTCCCCCAGATGTCTTTCTATCGGAATTCCTCGGTTCTTGTCCTTGTCATCCTTGTTGATGTCTATCCAGTTGCGCAGGGTATCCATGGCGATGCGGGTGGCATGGCGAAGCTGATCGCCATCCTTCAGTCTGCCCACGATGATGCTGGAGAAGATGTCGCCGGTGCCCGGGAACTGAACGGGGATTTCTTCGTAGGGCAGGAGGAAATACTCTTTTGTAAGATGATTGAAACCTACTACGGCATGCTGACCCTCTACGATGCACGAGGTGATGAGTACGGAGTGGGAACCGATGGCTCTCAGTTTATCTATCAGTTCATAGGCTTCCTTCTCCGAGATTCCCTCTTCCTTGTATTCCGAATCCGTCAGCAGACAAGCCTCGGTATAGTTGGGAAAACAGAGATGCGATACGCTCAGCATCTCCTTCATGCATCTCACGGTACTCTCACTGGCTCCACCATAGAGCTTGCCGTAATCGCCCATCACGGGATCCACATAGATGTCGGTGCCCAGTGCTGCCTGTTCTCTGCAATAACGTGCCACCAGCTTAGCCTGACGCTCCGAAGCCATGAAACCCGTGGTGATGGCATCAAAATGAATGCCCAGTTCGTTCCACTTCTGCAAGGCTTCCTCGATATATGAAGTGCATTCCAGAATGGCATACTTGCCGTATGGGAAGGTGTTACTGATGAGCATGGTGGGCAGATTGAACACATCGAGTCCCATATAAGAGAGGATAGGCATCTGAACAGCGGCAGATACCTTTCCGTAGCCACACATGTCGCTGATAATAAGGATATTACTTTTCGCTTTCATTCTTTCTTTTTTCTACTTGCTTTTCTTTCTTATCCTGATTATCTCTTAATAGCTGGCTGTACACTTGATGCCCAGAGCCTCAACACGCTCCTTGATGGCATCGAGAACTTCCTTTGGTGCCTTTTCCAGCAACTTGTCTGGTGTTTCGCGGGCGATGGTATAAACCATTACCTGCTGAGGCTGGATGTCTTTCACTGCCTCCAGCCAAGGAGCTACGAAATGCTCGCTGGTATTGTCCAAACCGTCACCTCTCAGGAACATGGTCTGGATGATGACGTGCCCCTTAAACATCTTCAGATATTTGATTACATCCTTCACGTCGTAGTTAGGCTGCTGAGGGCGGTCCAGCTTCTTGATGTAATCCATATCCACAGTATCCAGTTTCAGGATGTTGTTATCCACGAGCATCAGCGCCTCTCTCACTTCCTCCTTATATATATAGGTGGCGTTGCTGAGTACGGATACTTGTGCTTCAGGGAAATATTTCTTGCAGAGTTCCATCGTATCTTCCACGATTCCCTTGAAGTCAGGGTGTCCCGTAGGTTCACCGTTTCCTGCGAAGGTGATGTCGTCCAGAGGCTGGTTGTTGTCGTGGCGTTCTTTCAGAACCTTCTCCAATCCTTCTCTTACCTCCTCGCGGGTAGGGCGCTTCTTCTTAGGACGGAAGTCAGCGTTGAATCCGCATTCGCAATAAACGCAGTCGAATGAACAGACCTTGCCATCAGATGGCATGAGGTTGATGCCCAGTGAAACTCCCAGACGACGGGAGTTTACCGGACCGAATATCGGTGATGGATAAATAATCGTTGACATAATCTTATTCTCCTTTATCTAATCTATTCTTTATTTTATCTTGGTAATACCTATTTTATACCAATCTTATTTACTTGTTCGTAATTTGGTGGGCAAAAGTACTAAAAAATGTTGGAATGAACAAATAAATCAACTGAAAATCGATTTATCCTTACCATTTGTCTTCTATCTCCGATAGATTGTGTACTTTTGCATTCCAATCCGGGGAGATTCTTGGTGATTTCGATTCGGATTTAAAGGAAAAAACAAAAAAGTTGATGTTTTGCTTAGTTTTTCGCTTGGCTCAACTGTATAGATAGTATATGAACAGAAAAAAGGACATAGAACAGTTATTCCGTCAGCATTACGCGAAGATGTACAATCTGGCCAGATGCATTCTTTCGGATGATGACGAGAGCAAGGATGTGGTGAGTGAAGTATTCGCCCAGATTCTTGCCGATGATGTGGTTCTGGTGCCTGGGAGTGAGGACGGTTACTTGATGCGGAGCGTACGCAACCGCTGTCTCAACCTGATAGCTCATAAGAGCGTGAAGGAAAGGGTGGCGAAGCTGCTGCTGGATGATGCCGATGTGATTCTCTCAGAAGAGACCGACGAGCGACTCGACCGGCTGATGCTTCTCATCGAAGACCTGGAACCGCCTATCCGGCAACTCATTTTCCGTCTGCGCTATCTTCAGGCGAAATCTTATCAGGAGGTGGCTGATGAAGTGGGAGTGAGCAAGGTGACGGTATTCAACCATCTCTCGAAGGCGATGGACTGGATTAAGAAACAATTTAAATGAGCAAGACAATGACAAACATGAGTAAAGAAGAAAAGCGGATGATGCTCTTTGACATGCAGGAGCATCCCGAGAAATATACCGACGAGCAGGTGGAGCGCCTACTTGACGATGAGGAAGTGAAGGAGTTCTTCCATGAACTGGCGATGGCGAGAATGGCTGGCAAGAAAGCCAATCCGAAGGACGTGGATGTGGATGGGGCTTGGAAGGAGTTTGTTCAGGCACATCATGAGGATAAGTTGGCGATGGATGCCGGCAGAGCCAAGGACGCTTATCGCAACCGGATGAAGATTGCTGCATCCATCGTTGGCATCATCTTCCTTTCGGGTGTAGCCTTGGCTGCGATTCACAATGGCTGGTTGGGATTCCCGGCTTCTGATCAGGCAGCGGATAACAAGGCTGCGACAGAACAGCTGGCAACAACCCAGGCGCTGCCGAATGACAGTCTTCGTGCTGCAACAGCAGAGAACAAGGATTCTCTTGATATGAAGCCGTTGGTGTTTGATGATGCTGAATTGGGAACCATTCTGGCTCAACTATCCGGATTCTATCATGTCAAGGTGGAGTATGTGGATGCTGGTGCCCAGCACATCCGTCTCTTCTTCAACTGGAACAAGACGAAGACATTAGAGCAGAACCTGGAGATTTTGAATGCTTTCGACCGCATACAGATAGAGTATATTGACGGTACATTGTTGGTGAAATAAGATAGGAGGATATGTTTATGAGAGATTTATGGAAACCAATGCCCGTTAGCGGCAAGCTTATCAGAGAGCTTCTTCTTCTCTTCCTGTTGCTTTTGGTTCAGCAGTCTTATGCCCAGCGCATCACCCGACAATATAATAATGTGTCGTTCTCGGCGGCGTTGAAGGATTTGAACGCCCGCCAGCATAAGTACACCATCAACTTCGTGTATGATGAGCTGGAGGATTTCAGGGTGACCAAGAGCATCAGAAACCAGAGTGTTCCCGATGCCATCATGCAGCTGATAGGATTCTATCCCATCAAGATGACGCAGGTGGAGGATAATATCATGGTGGAGTGTACGCAGAAGACTCCCACCAAGATGATAGGCCGTATCATCGACAATAAGAATCGCCCTGTAGATTTCGCCAATGTAGCCCTGCTGAATGTTCGTGATTCTTCATTGATAAATGGCGGCGTGACGAATGAGAACGGTCAGTTCGTAATTCCCTGCGAAGCTAGAACGGCGATAGTAAGAGTTAGTTGCGTGGGCTATATTACGACAAGCAATACATATAATATAGGTAAGATAGGGACAATAACTCTGAAAGAGGCAACAATGAACCTGCAGAAAATTGTAGTGAAAGGACATCGACAGCCTTTCAGAATGACTTCTGAAGGATTGGTGGCTCAGGTAGAAGGTACATCCTTGGAGAAAATGGGCTCGGCAGAAGATGTATTGAAACATCTTCCGAGAGTGATGCAGAAGAACGGTGATATAGAAGTCTTGGGAAAAGGTAAACCTTTGATTTATATCGATAACAAGAAAATCAAGGGAACCATTGATCTCGATAGATTGAGTTCTTCTGACATCAAACATGTGGAGGTGATAACCGAGCCGGGTTCAGAATACGATGCAACCTATCAGTCTGTCATCAGAATCAAGACGACAAGAAAAAAAGGAGAAGGTTTGGGATTGACTTATCGGCAAGTCTATCAGCGCAATCATCAGAACAATCATCGTGAAGTCCTCGATTTGAACTATCGCTATCGGGGATTGGATATCTTCTCCAATTTGTATGGCGGTTTGTCTCAGGGCTATCAGGATCAGCATAATGATAACAAACTCTACGGCAAGACGCTCATGAGCATCGACGAAGATTTGATTATCAAAAACAAGAGTTACTATACCAGTGGAAGTCTTGGTTTTAATTATGTTTTTAATGATAAGCATTCCGTGGGTGCCACTTACGAGGTGAACATCAATCCTTATAGTCGGGGTGGATGGAATTCGCTGATGGATGTCTGGAAGAATGGCTCCAAGACAGAAAGCTATACAAATGATATGTATTGTCGTTTCAAAAGCCGACCTACGCAGGATATTACGGCTTATTATGCCGGACAGATAGGAAAGGTGAGCATAGAATGGAATGGGGAAATATATCTTCGTAAAACAGGACAGACTCAATATTCTGAAGAAACTGGAATGGAGGGCGGAGATTCTCGTACGATAGAATCTGATTTCACGGCTGATAGTTGGATGTATGCATCTAAGCTGGTACTGAGCTTTCCGGTATGGAAAGGTACTCTGAAGGTTGGTAATGAGTTTACCGAAAGTTGCCGTGCCAATCTTTATACTATAGATGAACAGGGAACTGACTTGCCAGGCAAGACGGACGACCAAGTGAAGGAAAGTAATCTTGCAGCCTTTGTTTCTTATGGATTGAGACTAAACAAGGTAGAACTGAATGCAGGCCTCAGATACGAACATGTTTCTTCCAATTACTATAATACTGGTGGTGATTATTGGAGCGAGGAAAATAAGGATTATTTCGTGCCCAATCAGAGTCGTAAGTACGACCATTTCTTTCCGAATGTGTCCTTGACCTTTCCTGTCGGGAATGTGAAAATGAATATGGTTTATAAGGTGACGGTAAGTCGTCCTTCCTATAGTCAGTTAAGTAGTAATGTGCAATATAATAGTCGCTATTATTATCAGGGTGGAAATCCATTGCTCAAGTCAACCTTCGAACATGGCATAGGGATTAATCTGGGATATAAATGGTTCCAGTTTTTTGCCAACTGGCGTTATCTTGTAGATCCTTGCTATCAGGTGATAGAACCGTATCATGACAATGAGTTAATCAGTATGTACACCTTTCGTAATTTGAATCATACTCAGGTTTGTTACGTGGGACTGACGGCATCGCCGACGATAGGATGGTGGCATCCTACGTTGGACGCTGGTATTAGAAAGCAGTTCCTGACCATTGGTGGTAAGGCATACAGCAAGCCGATATTCATCGGCTCTTTCAATAATGCGTTTTCACTACCATACGGTTGGACGCTTAATCTTGATATGAGTTGGAACACGCAGGGCCATTCTGCGCTTCCGCTTTATATGGCACAAGGAGGAGTGGACGTCTCTTTGCGTAGAAGTTTTCTTCATGACCGCCTGAATGTCATTTTGACGGGCAATGACCTCTTTGCGACGATGCGCAATTCCACAAGATTGGTATATGGTACCAGCGATATCTATACCAGAAAATATACGGATACCCGAATGTTTATGTGCTCATTCAGCTATAAGTTTAATGTTAGTAGAAGCAAGTACAAGGGTACGGGTGCCGGTAATACAGAAAAGAGCCGCTTATAGTTCTTGTTAGGAAGAAACTCTCTTAATACAACAATGAATATATGACAATCGGTCAAGCGAAGGCAAAACCATATTGGTTTGCTCTTTGCTTGACCGATTAAAAAATCACACACATATTTCTAAATCCTGATGAACTACATTTAATATCGGAGCTTGGAGAGCATCCTCAATAGATACAAGAGTGTCTATTGTAAAATTATGTGTTCCCCGCATCCATTTGCTTATTTCCGCTTCCCGTTTTCCGAGTAGAAGGGCTAGGTCTTTCTGCTTCATCCCTTTAGAAACCAGAATGTCATGTATCCTATCTACGATTTGGAAAGACAAATCTACAGACCTGCGAATCTCAGGATCAACATGTTTGCGGCGTTCTTCTAAAATCTTACTTCTTCTCATTTCTTGTAAAGTTTAAATTTCCAATTATTTCTTTGTCAACTAATACAATTGTTCCATCTTTAATTCTCGATTGAATGAAACGACTTGTATCTATCAAGAGTTTTACATAGGGAGCTAGTGTTGTACTTTGTTGCCAACTTTTAGCATCTTTGACTCCTCCGTTTCCGAAAATCAGAATTTTGTTAGATAATCTGATACAGTAGAGTCGAATCTTGTTACCAATATCTATTGGGATAACTCCAACACCATCTCCATAGTGGCCTTCCGGACGGAAATAACGTTCCAAAGCTCCTCGTTCGGAGATTTTGTCCAACCATGAAATGACGACATCTATTTCTTCATCGTAAGAACATCCTTCTGGAAATTTCTCAAAGAAATTTTCAAATTCAGAGAGTTCTTCTCCTTCAAGATGAATACTATAGAAGTTTATATCTTCATACTCTTCTATAAGCTCTATGTTGTACTTCTGTTCCATAAGCTTAACTTTTAAGTTATTTCGTTGCAAAGATAATACAATCTTCTTTAAGTTGTTTATAAATTAACTTAAAAATGAAGAGTAGATATGTTTTTTAACTATTATTTATTAGTCTTATAATGAAATTAGGATTACCTTTGCATCGGTTTTTCCAAAAAAAATAGAAGATTTCTTCATTTTAGGGGTAATTGATTTCAGGAAAGCTTGTATATAAGAGTAGAAACAAGAAGAAAATGACGTGATGACAGAAGAAAATGAACAGCGGATGGAACGGCTGTTCCACGACCATTACGAGCAGATGTATCGCTTCGCCTTTGCCTTGCTCCATGATAATGAGGAGGCGAGGGATGTGGTGAGTGATGTGTTCTCCAGATTGTGGGATAAACAGCTGGTTCCAGACCGGGCTTACCTGATGCGGAGCGTGAAGAATGCCTGCATCAATCTAATAGCCAGAAAGAAGAGAGATGAAAGACTGAAACGGCTTCTCCCTCTCTCGGAAGAGAAATTGACGGAGGAAGAACCTTCTCGTCTGGAAGAGCGATGGCAGGCTGCCGTGGATTGCATCGACCATGACCTGACCGACCAGACAGCTTCCGTCATCCGATTGTGCTATCGGGAAGGAATGTCGTATAAGGATACGGCGAAGGAACTGGGCATCAGCGTCTCGGCAGTGAACAAGCATATCGTAAAAGGTTTGCGAACGCTGAGAGAAAAATTGAAAGGAAAATAATAACCCTAAAATGAAGAAAGGAAAAGAAAATGAAACATGAATTATCTGACATAGATCCTCAGAAGATGGATTCTCAGAAATGGGATATGCTCCTCAATCTCCTGGAGCATCCTGAAAAGTATTCCGAAACCCAGAAGGATGAACTTCTGGGCGATGAGGAAGTGAATGAACTCTATCAGCAGCTGATAGAGACCCGACAGTCTCTGGATTTCGCCAAGTCGAAGGAAGAAATGAAGATGCCTTCGATTGATGCAGAATGGGAGAAGCTGAAAGATGAGATGAAGCTGAAAGAAATGCAGCAGAAAGAAGAGATGAGTCAGAATGCAGAAACCCAGCAAACCGCCAAGTTGTTTCCTCTCTGGAACCCGATGAGAAAGGTGGCTGCCGTTGCAGCCGTCCTTGTTGTCTCCGGCATCACCTTTGCAGCCATTCATCTGGTAACCCGTTCTCATCAGCCATCAGATAACAGCAATACCGAGCTCGTGGCATCCCAAAAGGATTCTATCCAGCAGGTTTCTGCTCCTCAGAAATCCAACATAGAAGAAAAGACAGATTCTGCAAGTCTTTCCCAGCTCCCATTGGTTTACGAAAACGCTGAGCTTCAGAATATCCTTACTCCTATTGCCGGGCATTTCCATCTCCAGGTAACTTATCAGAACGAGTCGGCTCGCCATATCCGTCTCTTCCTGCAACTGGAGAAGAACATGAGTCTGGATGATATCATCGAACTGTTGAATCATTTCGAGAAAGTGAATATTCGTCATGAAGGTCAAACTTTAATCGTGGAATAAGATGAAAAGATTAAGATATATCATGCTGCTGGCAGGTTTGATGAGCCTTTCTCTTCAGACCATCTATGCCCAACGCATCACCCGCAGCTTCTGCAACACTTCTATGTCAGAAGCACTCACCATCCTTGCCAAGAGCACCAAGGATTATCGTATCAACTTTATGTATGATGAACTGGAAGATTTCACGGTTACCACAAGTATCGTGAAGCGAACAGCTCCGGATGCCATCCGCCAGATCATGGGCTTCTATCCGATGAAGATGACGATAGATGGCGAAAACATCTTTGTGGAGTGTACGCAGAAGACTCCCACCAAGATGATAGGTCGCATTGTAGATGCGCATCATCGCCCTGTAGATTTCGCCAATGTAGCCCTGCTGAATGTTCGTGATTCTTCATTGATAAATGGCGGTGTGACGAATGAGAACGGCCAGTTCGTGATTCCCTGCGGAGCCAGAAAGGCGATAGTAAGAGTTAGTTGCGTGGGCTATATTACGACAAGCAATACATATAATACAGGTAAGATTGGTTCAATTACTCTGAAGGAGGCAACGATGAACCTGCAGAAGGTGATAGTAAAGGCGGTTCGCCCTCGTACCAAGTTGACCCATGGTGGATTCCAGACCCAGGTTCAGGGTACATTGTTGAGCGATGTAGGTATGGTTTCCGACTTATTGAAACAGATTCCTCGTGTAAGAGTGAACGCCGATGGAGGTTGTAGCGTATTCGGAAAAGGTACTCCTGAGATTTATATCAATGGCAGAAAAGTTACCGATACCAAGGAATTGCAGCATCTCTCTTCTAAGGAAGTGAAAAGTGTGGATGTCATTACCAATCCTGGTGCACAATATAGTGCCGAGGTGGGGTCTGTTATTCGCATACATACCATCAAAAAACAGGGAACGGGTTTGAGTGGCAGTCTCTATTCCAAGTATTCCTTTGTCGAAAAGAATAATTGGATAGAGAATTTAAATCTCAATTATCGCATGGGTGGCTTGGATATCTTCTCGCTCTTGGCATGGAATGATACCTATCGTCATCTTTCTCAAACTACGGAGACCACGATTATGGGTAATCAGCATCAGGTAAACTTGGCGATGCCCTATTCAGGAACGTTGCGTTCCCATAATCCATACGGAAAATGGGGAATGAACTACCAGATAGATGATAACAATTCATTTGGTGTCTTCTATAGTGTCTATAATAATACCTATGAATATTTTAATCTGCAGTCAGACTATGAGGTGAAGGAAGATGGGAAGCATGCAGGCAAAGTGAAGTATGATGACGATGAAAGTAGTACGATTCAAGGTCCTGTTCATGAGGCGGATGCCTACTATGAGGGAAAACTGGGCAAGATGAGTGTGAATCTGAACGCTACCGCTCTTTGGTCTTCTGATAAGACTTATCAAGATGCCGTAGAAATGAGTGAGGAACTTGGCTCACGTGATGTGAACAGTATAACAAGAAACAAACGCCGCATGTTGGCTGGTAAGTTGGAATTGGGTTATCCTCTTTCTGAAAAAGTAAATCTCAATGTTGGAACAGAATATACCAATAGTCATGTTCATAATTTCTATCAGAACGAACAGGAGTATATCGCCACTTCTGACAGTAGGATAGAAGAGCAAAACTTTGCTGCATTTGCCAATATCGATCTGGCTATAGGCAATCATATTGGCTTACAGGCTGGAGCAAGATATGAGCATGTAAGTCATGACTGCTCTGAACGGGAGATGAGTAGGACATACGATAATGTGTTTCCTACATTCTCTCTTGGTTATCAGAAGGGGAAACTTCAGATGGAGTGGAGTGCATCGATGAAAACTCAGCGTCCTTCTTATGATGTCCTTTCCGGTTTTACCAGATATGACAACCGTTATATTTACGAGGGTGGCAATCCTTCCTTGCTTCCTACCAATATATATAATTTAGGATGGGATGTTCAGTATGGTTGGTTAGGATTTTCTGCCAATTATGGTTATAACAAACATGCCATCACCACTCTTGAAATGCTATATGATACAACCTCAGATATTCTGCTTAGTAAGCCCTATAATATAGATTATTTACAAGTGATGGACTTATCTTTTGTGGCAACTCCTGTGTTTGGTTTTTGGCATCCGATGTGGGAGTTGGATTTTGAACAACAGTTTGTGAATGGTGAGAAGTATGGTTATCATGGTAATCTCCGCAAGCCTCAATTCTCTGCTCGGTTGAACAACTGGTTTTCCTTGAGTCACGATTGGTCGGCTAATGTAGATTATTTCATATCTTCATCTCATAGTTCTGGCTTCTCAGAAGTGGGTAGTGTCAGTGCTTTGAATCTTTCTGTCAAGAAGATGTTCCTAAAGAAAAGTCTTAGCATTCAGTTAGAGGCAAACGATCTCTTCCATGGTCTGAACGATAATCAGAAGTCGTTTGCTACATGTATGTCTATGTTCAAGAAGTGCAAGATGAATTCTCGTTCTTTTGCTCTGACGGTTACTTATAACTTCAATGCCACCAAGAGCAAGTATAAGGGTACGGGTGCTGGTAATGCAGAAAAGAGCAGATTATAGTTTCAATTTAACAGGATTTTTTCCTCCGTTTCTTTGCCATTTCCATCTTTTTCCTTAATTTTGCAGCGGAAACTCTATAATAGATATTTTTAATAGCAATAAGAATGAAGATGAAACAGGAAAAGATAAGAAAGATAGGCATCGCTTCGGCTCTGGGCTTGGTGGTGCTCGTGATGCTGGGACTGTATGGTGCCAGCAACTATATGCTCAATTATTCGCTCAACTATCCGAAGGAGGAGAGAATGACAGCTGAGCATTGGAAGAACAGAATGAAGAACGAGTGCCCCTGGATGATTGGCTGGATGGACTCAGTGTATCAGCACCATTGCGTGAAGGATACCTTTGTCACGATGCCATCGGGCTACAAGGCCCATGCCATCTATCTCTATGCACCGAAGACTACGGAAAAGACTGCCGTGGTGGTGCATGGCTATCAGGTGCGCTCCGAGGGAATGCTGCACATCGCCTATCTCTATAATCACGATATGGGGTATAATGTGCTCCTGCCTGATCTGTATGGACATGGAGAGAGCGAGGGCGACCATATCCAGATGGGATGGAAGGATAGATGGGATGTCATCAGATGGTCGGAAATCGCCAATGAGATTTTTAAAGTGAAGGGTGAAGGACAGAGAGTGAAGGGGGAAGACCGAAGAGCGAAGAATACCCGTCAAGTGATTCACGGTATTTCGATGGGTGCAGCAACCACGATGGCGGTATCGGGAGAGAAGACTCCCGATTACGTGAAGTGCTTTGTGGAGGACTGCGGCTATACCAGCGTGTGGGATGAGTTTTCCGCTCAGCTCAAAGAGCAGTTTGGCTTGCCTGCCTTCCCGTTGATGAATACCACTTCCGCCCTTTGCCAGTATCGCTACGGCTGGTCGTTTGCCGAGGCGCAGCAGATAGAGCAGGTTCGCAAGAGCACCAAACCGATGCTCTTTATCCATGGCGATAAGGATGCCTTCGTGCCCTACGCCATGCTTCATCCGCTTTATGAGGCAAAGACGAAAGGCAGAAAAGCTATCTTCATCGCCAAGGGCTCCGTTCATGCTATGGCGTATCGCGACCATCACGAGGAATACACCCGCATCGTGAAAGATTTTGTTTCTAAAGAAGAATAGGCTATTCTCCTATATGTTGTCCCACCACATATCCCGTGGTCCAGGCTGCCTGCAGATTGAAGCCGCCGGTGATGGCATCGATGTCGAGCACCTCGCCGGCAAAGAAGAGGTGAGGGCACACCTTGCTCTCCAGGGTATGCAGGTCGATGTTGCTGAGGCTGATGCCGCCGCAGGTAACAAACTCCTCCTTGAAGGCTCCCTTGCCGTTCACCTGATAGAGGTCGTTGGTGAGGGTTTCTATCAGCAGGTTGCAACCCTTCTTTCCCATTTCGCTCCATTTCTTCTCGGGCGCATATCCCATCTTCTGAATCAGGAAGAGCCAGAGGCGGGATGGGAGATTGTAAGGGCGGATGCTAGCCAGCTGCTTCTGCGGGTTGGCGATGATGATGCCCTGGATGTTCTCTTCCACCAGCGAGCGGTTGCTCTCGTGTACCCAGTTTACGGAAATCTTAATCTGATAATTGTTCTCGTGCAGATAGCGGGCAGCATGAGAGGAGAGCTTCAGCACGGCAGGACCGCTCATGCCCCAATGGGTAATGAGGAGCGGACCCTCTGCCTTCAGCTTGGTGCCCGGAATGCTGGTATATACAGGTTCTACCACCGTGCCCATCAGGTTCTTGAAAGCCTTGTCGGCAATGTTGAAGGTGAAGAGCGATGGGATAGGCTGCTCTATCGCATGTCCCAGGTCTGAGAGATGCTTGAAGCTCTCCATCTTGGGATGACCACCCGTGGTGATGGCTACCCGGTGGAAGGCTATCTGCCTGATTTCGGAAACGGGATGAGAGGCAGAAGATGCACCCGATAGATTTCCCTTTTCTTTTGAAACCTTGAAATCCAGGAGCAGGCGCTCATCCTCCAGTTCGGTGATGGCGGTGAGCTGGTGGTTGCATTGTATCTTCACGCCCAGTCGCTTGGCGGTATTCACCAGACAGTCGATGATGCTGTGCGAATCCTGCGATTGCGGAAACACGCATTGGTCTTCCTGCGTAACCAGTGGGACGCCGTTCTCCTCAAACCAGTCGAAGGCATGCTGGTAGTCGAATCTCTTGAAGAGTCGCTTCATCAGTTTATGTCCGCGAGGGTACGCCTGTTTCAGGTCGGAAATCTCGTCAAAGGAATTGGTAAGATTACATCTTCCTCCTCCCGTAATTTCCACCTTGGCGAGAACCTTCGAATTCTTTTCGAAAATCGTGATGTCGGCGTGAGGGAAGTTGCGCTTGGCCTCTATCGCCGCAAAGAATCCTGCGGCACCCCCACCAATGATTGCAATATGTAGTGATTGTGGCATATCGTATTTTTTGATGATTAGGGTGCAAAGGTACTGCTTTTCTTTGATAAAAGAAGAAAAGTTCTCCTTTTTCTTTTGCAGATACGATAGATTTTTGTAACTTTGCGCAAAAATCATAGTATATCAAGAATCCAAATAGATTTATGGCAAAAAGAGAATATGTAGAGGCCAACAAGCGTTGGCTGGAGGAAAAGGCAAAGGAGGAGGGCGTTATGGCGCTGCCTCGTGGTATTTATTATAAGGTGTTGAAGCAGGGTGACCCGAAGGGAGCACAGCCTAGCCGACGCAGCATCGTGACGGCCCATTATACCGGTTGGACCATCAATGGCAAGAAGTTTGATTCCAGCCGTGGCGGTACGCCGTTTGCCATGCGATTGAGCGACCTGATTGATGGCTGGATTGTTGCCATGCAGCAGATGCACGTGGGCGACCAGTGGGAACTTTACATTCCAGCCGAGATGGGCTACGGAAAGTTCTCGCAGCCAGGCATCCCAGGCGGTTCTACCCTGATATTCGAAGTAGAACTGCTGGGAGTGGGATAACCCAGATACTTGAAATTATAAAGATCATTAAGATAAGAGAGTCTTGTCCGGCTATAGTCGGTTCAATTCATCTTCCGCACTGTTCATGCCGTTGTATCTTCCCTTGCGCTTGTTGAATTTCCAGGTTACGGTCAACTTGTAGCTCCATAGCTTGTAATCCTCAGTCTGGGAGAAGTCAACGGCATGCTCGTGGGCTCGCTCCTTGAAGAGCTGCTGATGGAAGAGGTCGTTGGCACTGAAGGCAACCTGTAATCTGCCGTCCATCCACGATTTGTTGGCACCAAGACTCCAGTTCTGAGTGGGGCTGAACTTCGTTTTGCCCACTTGTCCTCCGTTGTCAAAACTGTAGGAGAGCGACAACTGATAGTCGTTTGGTAGCGTGAAGTAATTGTCAAACGATGCATTCCAAGTTGCTCCGTTATAGCTGATTAGCTCTCCATGATCATTTACGGAGAAGCGCTGGTAAGTGATGCTTGCATTGACATTCGGACGCCAGCAGCCGAAGACGTGACCCCAGTTGAGATATGCCATGTATTTCTGCATCTTGTTGAAGTTCATGAATGTACTCACGTATCTTACGGGCTTGTCCTCCGGCACTTCATGAATGTACATGATGGAGTGGTCGATACGGGTGTATCTCAACATTCCCATGAAATCTTTCCACTGCACGGAGTAGGTCAGACGATAGGTGTTGACAGGCTGTAGCTTCGGATTGCTGATCTGATACTGAAAGCGCGAGGTATAGTAGATGTTCCCACTGAGCTGACTGAAAGAAGGTCGGGCGGTGGTAGTTCGGAAGCTGAGCGAGTGATGCCACGATGGTTCGTTGAGAGTGATACCGAACGATGGAAACCACTGGTCGTAATGGCGCTCCATATTGTCGGGAGATTCCTCCGACAGATTGGTGTATCGGGATGTGAGATGCTCGTATCGGATGCCTGCCCACCAGCTCCATCTGCCAGCTTCACCCTGATATTGCAGGTAAGCAGCCGTCTTGGTATCGTGGTTTTTGTATTCCGTAGTTCCAAGCATATCGGCAGAACTTTCGGTTTTTCCCTTGCCTTCCATCAGGCTCCATTCGCCACCATAGTTGATGGAATGTTTGTCTGAGAAGAGTTGCTTGACTTCTATTCTTCCACTATAGATATCGTAGTGCGAATTGGAACGGTTGAGGGTTTCCTGCATCTCGCTACCTTCTTTCTCCGTGATAGGCTGTCTGTCAGAATCCTTGTTCCTGGCATAGTCCAGATAAATCTGTGATGAGAGATGCTTCGACCATTTAGCCAGATGGAAGAGGTTGAAGTGGTGACTGCGCTGGTGTCCCCATTGCTGGCTCTCCGCATCAAAATACTTCATCTCGCCCTCTGCATCAGAAAGCTTCATCTCTCTATTTGTATCTTCTCCTGCTGGGTTAGGATAGCGATAGTACTGCTGCTGTTTCTCGCTTCTACCGCCATTCAGCCAAAGCCCTTCCCATTGTATTCCCACTTCGTGTTGCTTGCTGAGCAACCAGTCGAAGTTGAGTTCTGTAGCGTTATAATTTGCCTTGTTCTTGCCATGGCGGTCGGTTCCGAAGAGATATTCGCCATCTTTGGCTCTTACGAGCGCTTCCTGTGGCTGATGCACATTGTATCGGTTGTCTGTGTAGCCGTAAAATCCTGTGAGCGAAATCTTCTTCGTTACCCAACCCAGGGTCAATTCCTCGTGGTTGGTGTTCACCTCGCTCAATTTATCATACACCTGCATCTTGCCGAATATACCCTCGTCTGTTCTTCTCGTCAGGATTCTCAGTACGGCTCCCGTCGTTGCATCATATTTTGCACCAGGAGTGGTAATGAGTTCTATTTCATCTATCAGCTTCACATCGAGATGAGAGAGTTCGGCAGAGGTAGCCTTTTTGTCGTTGAGATAGATGATGGGTGCTCCCAGTCCGTTTACTTCCAGAGTTCCATCGGCGGTTTGTTTCATGCCGGGGATGTGCTTCAATACATCTTCCAGCGTTGGCTCCTTTGCCAAAGGAGTGTTGCGGACACGGGTAACCAGGGCATCGTTTCTCATCTTGTACATCGGGCGATGACCTGTTACGGTTACGGCTTGAATCTCTGCCTCCTTATCAGCTTTAATCTCAGCTTCTTGGTTAGCTTTGATCGAATCTTTTTCCGTCTGTATTGAGTCTGCGCAAACTCCGGATGTCTGGATTTTCCCGTTTTGTGCTGTTGCACAGGTGGCGGTGGCTAGCATCGCGCATAAAACTGTTTCTTTCTTCATATTCTTCCTTGTTTTTTGTTTTCGTCTGCAAAGGAACAGCTTTTCGGGCTCAAAATCGCAAATAATCATTACTGAAACATTACGCTGGCAAAATAATCTTGCTTCACCTTAATTATATATAGTGAAATCTTTGTACCTTTGCATCGAAAAAAGAAAAAATGATATGAATAGAAGAATCAAACAAGTCTGGCTGCTCGCCATCCTTTCCTCTTTCCTGCTGATAGGCTTGCAGACCTATTGGCTCTACAATAGCGTGACCTATTCGATGGGAGAGATGGGGAAGAAAAACGCCGAAAAGGCGGAACAGGCAATAGTCACTTATCTGACAAATATCGGAGCAGAGGTAAAAGAAAAATCACATATCGGTTATGTCGTCACGGCATATTTTTCAGACTTCAAGCGTCCCTGTACTACGATTTGCTCTCCGCTGGATACGGATACAATCATTGGTGGAGTGGTGTATAGCAAGCCGGGATTCGGCAACGTGATGGAGAAGAGAGATACTTTCGATTTGCGTGAGACGGATTCCAACAATTCTTTTGATTGCCTGAGTACTTACATCACTTACCAGCTTACCCGCTTTGACAAGGCGCATTTTGACCGTTTCATCAGTAGGAAACTGGGCAATGATTTCATCGGGGCAGAGATGAAGACGGGAAAGCATCGTCTGTGGCAGACAAGAATCGTAGAGCCTCCTACCTTGTTTCATCACGAAATGCTGTTAGAAGTGCCTTTCAATCCTATCCAGTATCAGTCGATGCAGATGAGGATGCAGGTGCCGATGCTGCCCATCCTGAAGGGAATGATGTGGCAGATGATAGGAAGTCTGCTGGTTACCATCATGCTTCTCCTGAGCATAGCTTATCTCATCAAGGTGATGCTCCTGCAGAAGAAGGTGGATAAGATGCGAAGCGACTTCGTGCATACGATGATTCACGAGTTGAAGCGCCCCGTGCAGACGCTGAAGATGTGTGTATCCGTATTCTCTGCTCAAAAGACAGATGAGAAGGATGAGAATGCCCTCATCATGGAGACCGTAAGAGAGGAGAGCGATAACCTGACCGCCTATCTCGCCAAACTCCGGGAAGTAATCAGGGCAGAGGAACATATCCCGCTCCAGATAACTTCTTTCGATATCCATGCCGCCTTGCAGAATCTGGTGGCAGTTTATCGAAAGAATAAGCAGAAGGAGGTGAATGTTTCGTTCGATTACCAGCGCACTTCCGATAGGATGATGGGAGATAGAGACCAGCTTCTGAATGTGGTCAGCAATCTGATGGAGAACTCGGTGAAGTATTCCGGCGACATTGTCAATATCCATGTTGCCTGCCGAGATACCGAGAAGGAGGAAGTCATGATTTCTGTATCAGATAATGGTATCGGAATTTCGCCCGACGAGCAGCAGAGAGTCTGGACGAAGTTCTATCGCAGCAATGCTTACCCGGATATGATGCAGCCAGGCATCGGCTTGGGTTTGAGTTTTGTGGATATGATTGTGAAGGCCCATGGGGGCAGAAAAATGATGCAGAGCGAAGTGGGCAAGGGAACCAGGATTTCGATCATCATCCCGCAGCACTCCTGATGCATCCGGTTTAACGCTATAAACAACAGAAAAAATGATCAAGATATTATTTGCAGACGATGACTTGAAGTATTCCATGTTGCTGAAGAGTTTCCTGCAGCAGCATGGCTACGACGTGACTTATGCCGGCAATGGCAAGAAGGCATGGGAGCAGTTCCCGGAAGTGAAGCCCGACCTGGTATTGCTCGACATCAATATGCCGGAGATGGATGGCTATGAGGTGGCTGAGCGCATCAGAGCCATCGACCCGAAGGTACTTATCTTCTTTCTCACCGACCGTACGGAGAAGAACGATCGACTGAAAGGTTTCTCCCTGAAGGCAAACGATTATCTTGCCAAACCCTTCTATCCGGAAGAGTTGCTGGCAAGAATAGAGGAGCGGTTCTCCATGAATGAGAGTGAGACGATAGAAGAGGAGGTGTATCATTTCGGAGAAACCACCTTCTGCTATAACAACAATGAGCTTCGTACCCGTTCCTCTCGTGTGCTCATTACCAGCCGACAAGCCGACATCCTCCGTCTGCTGGCGAAGAATATCGGCAATGTAGTAAGCAAGGAGATGATACAGGAGGCGGTGTGGGGTACCGTGAGCTATGCCAACTCCCTGGCTGTGAATGTGCAGATGACGTATCTTCGCCATGCTCTTCAGCATGATGCGACCGTTAAGATTGAGTCGCTGAAGAAAAAGGGATACGTCTTATCTGTTATTTCTCCAGAGTAACGATGATGTAGCTTCTGCCATCCTCTTTCAGACCTCTTTCCTGAATGGCTTTGGTGCCCTCTTTCAAGACCTCGATGGCTTTGATTTTGCTGGGAGAAATCTTGTAGAATTCCTCTTTAGTTAGTTCCTGCTCTCTGCCCTTGATCAGATAGTGAGGGGCTGGCTTGGGGGCAGGAGGTGTGGTAGTGGTGATGATATGAATCTCTATCACATCTCTTTTGGGTGCCGGCAGGACGTTGGTGTTTACTTGGTAATTCTTGATGGTTTTACCGATGAGTTCCTTGCCGGTGAAGTTTGGAATGCGCTCGCCGTCGATGCTGTAGATACGCAGGGTATCTGCCTTGGATGCCATACTGCTGGTTATGCCCAGCAGGGCAAATGCAATGGTGAAAATATACTTTTTCATAAGCGTGAAATGTTTATAATTCAGCGTGAAATGTTTTATCATTTGTTTAACTGTGCCAATGGAAGTATCTGATAACTACCATCTTGCGTTTCTGTGATATTGATGGTGTAATGCTGCATATTGCCGTCGTTGTCCAGGGTTGAGATAACGATGTTATCGCCTTGGCGGTTGATGGTCAGCTGCTCGGCAGAAGGCAGCGCGGCAGAGGCTACTTCATAAATCTGATTGAAATCTTCATGAATGCTTCTTTCTGTTTCAGAAGAGGTCTCTTCTGTATTTTCTGCAGTCTTCCCTGCATGTTTCTCGCTTCTTTCTGCGATATTCTTTCTTTTTGCAAGTACCATCTTGCTTGACTTCATTTCCTGCGGGGGCACGATATCCTGGGTTGCTGCCAGGAAGAGGGAGTCGGCACGTTCCATCTTTTCGTACGCATTCAGGTTCCCGTCTTCATCCTCGGAAGATGGCTGCGAGCGAACCACCTGCTCTGTAGGAACCAGGTTGGCAAGGCCAGGTTGTTGTTCGGAAGAGGATGAGAAATAATCCTTGATAGGGAAGAGCAGGAAGATGAGTCCTGCCAGCATTGCTGTAGCAAGAAGTATCGCAGAGAGGCGTACCCATCTTGTTTCGTGGTTCTTTGAAGCTGCAAGGGACATCTCTTTCATTTGCGGCTGTCCATCAGCTTCTTCTTTTCTATCCAGTTCTTTCATCTCTTCTTTTCCGTCCAGTTCTTCCATCATTTCCATTTCTGTTTGATGGAAATTCGGAGTATAGTTCTCCATTCCCAGCATCAGGTTTCTGATGTCGAGATCCTCATCCGTTAAATCCTTATCTTCGCAATGGCGATAGAATTCAGCCAAAGCCTGTTCTTCCTCCACGCTGGTATCAGCATCGAGGTAGCGCTCTATCAGCTCATGGCGATAGGTTATATCTTCTAGTTTCTTCATTTCTTTCATTTTTAGAGTTCCTTTTTTAGAATTCAATTTGAAAGAGCTCAATTTGAGCACCAGCCTTTTATGATTTCATCATTTTCAGCAATGATCTTCTTGCTGCAGAAATCATCGTCTTGGTGCTCGTTTTGTTGGCTCCGCAGATTTCGGCAATCTCATCGAGGCTCTTTCCCTCGCTTCTCAATAGCAGCATTCTTCTCTGCGTATCTGGAAGCCTGTCCATCGCCCTGTTGAGTCGCCTTTGCGTATCTTCGCCGATGATGGTCTGGTCGGTACGCTCGGTTGCCGTACAGATTTCTGCAGGATGCTTCATCTGTTCCAGCGATGCCGTCTGGGCTTTGTTGCGTCTCAGATGGTCGATGCAGAGATTCCTGGCTATCGTCATACCTAGGGCCTCGATGCTCTGGTATTCAGAGAGCCTTTCGCGCATCTTCCAGAGCTTCACCAGGGTTTCCTGCACGATGTCATCAGCTTCTTCGGCAAGGGTTCCTGCCGAGAGATAGCGTTGACAATGTGCCGTCAACCTGGGGCGCATTTCCTGAGCGATATGTTCAAATTCTGTTTCTTCCATTTGTTTCTTTTATGTGTATGACGCAAGAAGAGGCGGAAGGTAAACAAAAAAATGCTACCTTCGCACATTTCTGTGCAAAGATAGCATAAAAACTTGAGATATAGACATATCTTTTATTTTATTTGTGGATGAAGTGGTTTATTCCTCTGTTTTTGCCATCATCTTCTCATAGAGTCCATCCACGATGGAGTCGGCGAGCGAGATGTTGGGCACCATGATGCTTTCACACTTCAGGTATTCGCATGCCTTGAGGAAGATCTCGGCGGCAGGAATGATGACATCGGCACGGTCTTCCTTCAGAGAGAAGGAAATCTCGCGCTCCTCGATGCTCAGGGGCTGCATCATCGAGTAGAGGCGCTTCAGCTCGGCAAGCGTCAGGTTCTTGGCGTCCTGCTTGCTGTGGCGTGCCAACTTGTTCAACTTGTTGATGTTGCCACCCGAACCGATAATCTTGATGTCGCCGTATTGCTCGGCATATCTCGTCAGGTTCTCCTTGAAGAGCTTTTCGGTATCGGCAGTCACCTTGCCGCTCAGCATTCTCAGGGTACCCATGTTGTAGGAATAGCTCTCGGCGAGCACACCGTCGTGGATGATGCTCACCTCTGTGGAACCACCGCCCACATCGATGTAGGCAAAGCTGCCCTCGTTGGAGTCTGTTTTCTCTACCAGGTTATTGTAGAGGAGCTGTGCCTCCTCCTGACCCTTGATGATTTCGAGCTTGATGCCGGTTTGCTTCTCTATCTTCTTGAGCACCTTCTTGCCGTTCTCGGCATCGCGCATGGCTGAAGTGGCACAGGCACGAAATGCCTCTACGTCATTGAGTTTCATGAATTGCTTGAAGCCCTTCATCATGTGGAGCATCATCTTCTCACGCTCCTTGGAAACCTTTCCCAGGGTGAAAACATCCTTGCCCAATCGCAATGGGATGCGGATGAACATGAGTTTCTTGATGCGGTCTTCCTCTCGGATTGCCTCGGGATCGAAGCGCTTGATGAGGAGTCGGGCTCCGTTGGAGCCGATATCAATGGATGCTAAATTCATCATTATTTATATGCTTTATAAAGTTCTTCCTGACTGCGGAATGGTTCGCCTTCCACAAATTCCTTGCCGCCCTTGCCATCTACCACTCGGCCGTTCATCGTATCTCTCATACCATAGGAGATGGTGCGGAGCAGGTCTGCCTGCATATCCTCGTCATATACCGGGGTGAGTACCTCGATGCGGTTGATGAGGTTTCTAGGCATCCAGTCGGCAGAACCGATGAAGTATCTTGGCTTGCCTCCGTTGGCAAAGATGAGGATGCGGCTGTGCTCCAGATAGCGGTCGATGATGCCCACGCAGCGGATGTTGTCGCTGAGCTTGGCGATGCCTGGCACCAGCGAACAGTTGCCACGGATCACGATGTCTATCTTCACGCCAGCCTTTGAAGCCTGATAGAGTTTGCTAACCATATCGGTATCGGTGATGTGATTGATCTTCATCTTCACCCAAGCCTCCTTGCCCTCGTTGGCATTCTTGATTTCGGTGTCGAGCATGCGCAGGATGCGGCTCTTCATGGAGTTTGGAGATACGAGGAGCTCGTTGAAGCGGAATGGTGAGAATGGGCGGTCGATGAAATCGAATACCTTAGCCACCTCGTTTACCAGCTTAGTACGGGCGGTCATCATCAGATAGTCGGTATAGATCTTGGCGTTGCCCTCGTGGAAGTTTCCGGTTCCCACGCAGGCGATGTTGCCCTTCTTTGATTCGATATAGAGCAGTTTGGAGTGAATCTTCAGTCCTTCTACACCGAAGATTACGTTTACGCCTTCTTCCTGCATGCGCTTGCTCCACTTGATGTTGCTCTCCTCGTCGAAACGTGCCAGAAGTTCTACTACGGCTGTTACCTTCTTGCCGTTGCGGGCAGCGGTGATGAGCGCCTTTACTACCTTTGAATCCTTTGCCAGACGATAGAGGGTGGTCTTGATTGCCTTTACCTCTGGCTTGGTAGCAGCCTCTCGGAGCACACGGATGTAGCCGTTGAAGCTATGGTAGGGTACGTGGATGAAGCGATCTTTCTCACGAATCTGGTCGAGGATGCTCTCGTTTGAGAGGAATTCCGGTTTCATGATAGGAGCCCACTTCTCGTACTTCAGTTCCTTGTGTCCGCAATCTGGGAACGACATCAGATCCTTGTGGTTCTGGTATCTTCCGCCAGCCAGAGAAGCATCCAACTCCTTGGTGTTCAATCGCTCACGCAGCTTCTTCTGAAGTTCCTTCGGCATCTCCTGGTCGTAGATTACGCGCACGGCTTCACCCTTCTTACGGCTGTTTACACCCAGTGCAATCTTCTCCATGGTTCCGAAGTCGGCATCATTGTCCATCTCCATTTCGGCATCCTTGGTAAACTTGAAACTGAAGGCACGATAGGTGCTCTTCTTGAAACCGAGGAATACCAGTGGCAGACAGTATCTGATTACATCGTCCAGATACATGATGTTGTCGAAGCCATCGCTTGCCGGCACCTTTACCCAGCGTCCATAAACTCTATCCGGTACCTTTACTACGGCATATTTCTTCTTCTTGTCATCCTCAGCCTTTTCTACGGCGAGGTAGATGCGGTTGTCCTCCAGGGTAGAGAGGTCGTCTATCTCGTTGAGCCAGATAGGGTTGACAGAACCATTGAGCTTGTCGTAGAAGAACTGTGTAAGGAACTCCTTCTGCTCGTCGTTGAGCTGGTCTTCGGTGAGCAGGCGAACCTTGTGTACTTCAAGCTCTCGGAAAACCGTATCCACCGCCTCAGTGTATTCTTTCGAATAAGATTCATTGAGTTTATTTATTGTTTTAAGTGATTTCTTAATTTGCTGTTCGGTATCCTTGTCGAGCTTCTGGTCGAGCATGCGGTTGAGTGATGCCACGCGGACACGAAAGAACTCGTCAAGGTTATTGGAATAAATACCGAGGAAAGAGAGACGTTCCAACAATGGTACGTACTCTTTCTCTGCTTCCTGCAGAATGCGATGGTTGAAGTACATCCAACTGATATCGCGTTCTACGTATGCTTTTTTGAGTAATTCTTCTTTGGTCATAACTATTTGCTAATTATTGAGTTACTTTGTTTTTGCAGACTCTTTCTTGGCCTTGTTATTCTTCTTTTCAGAAGTTTCTTTCTTTTCTGTATTTTCTTCTACTGTCTTCTTTTCAGAAGTCTTTTCCTTCTTCTCTAAGTTAGCTTTCTTTTCAGAAGTCTTTTCTTTCTTCTCTGCGTTAGCTTTCTTTTCAGAAACTTTCTCATCCTTCTTGTTCTTAGACGGTTCTTTAGGATCTTTGCCTGGTACTTCCAATACGAGGAAATCAGTATCTCCGTCGATGAAGTGAAGCTCTTTACGGAAGAACTTGCTGCTGCCGGCAGGAACGATGATGTCGTGCAACAGGTCGCAGTCATCGAAAGTATGACGGCTCAACTTTTCTGGAGTCCCTGCGAAAGTAATCTTCTTCAGTTTGTCGCATTCAGCGAAAGCGTATGCTTTGATAGCTTTCACGCTGGCAGGTATATAAATATTATCCAATTCATCACAATCATAGAATGCATCATGTTCTATCTCCTTCACCGTACTAGGGATGATGACATGAGACAGTTGTTTCTTGCCACGGAATGCCATCTCTCCGATAATCTCTACTCCCTCAGGAATCGTAAAACTGGCATCATGGTTCATGTAGTAAACCAAGCGCTTCTTGTCGGCGGTATAGACTGCCTCGCCGTCAAACTCAAAGTTATCGCTGTCAATCTTCTGTAAGGCGAGGTTGAGAACCAAGTTTTCAAACTTACCGTCTTTCTTGGATTTCTTCTTAAGAATATCCAAAATCGCTTTTTTGTTTTCCTTCATAAATCATATATGTTAATTGTATTTCTTTTCGGTTGCAAAGGTACGGCGATATTTTTAAACTAGAGCGAAAAGATGATTACATGTTTGTGACGATGATATTACAACGATATTACGGGCGTTACAATCATATTACACGCTTCATAAACAGACAATGTAACACATTTGTAACACTTATGTTTTGTGGTAGAAACATTTTATCCTTATCTTTGCAGCCGAAAAGAAATAGAAAGGCATCTTGTAGGATTTCGATTCATAACGGGATTGCTTTCTTGTTGGTAACAATCAATTAAGGTATATATATAATAAGGTAAAAATGAAGAAGAAAACGTATCTGTTGATAGCACTGTCTATGGTGTCGATGGGAATGAATGCCCAAAACTCAGAAAAGAGTTCTCTTGGAAACGATGTGCCTGAATTCGTCAAGACAATGAAGATAGGTGGAACCATCCGTTCTAAGTATGAATACCAAACCGAAGAAGGGGAGGGACGATTTGAGGTGCGTACGGCCCGTATCAATGTAGCAGGAAATGTAACAAAGGAGGTTAGTTATAAGGCTGAGATTGATCTCTGTGATGAGGGTAAGATCAAGATGCTCGACGCTTATACCCGCATCAAGCCTTGGAAGACACTGCAGTTTACCATCGGTCAGGAGCGTGTGCCATTCACTATTGATGCTCACCGTTCTCCTCATCAGCAGTACTTCGCCAACCGCTCGTTCATCGCCAAGCAGGTGGGCAACGTGCGCGACGTGGGTGCCGAAATCGGATACACCTGGAATGTAGGTTTCCCTATCGTGGTGAATGCCGGTATCTTCAACGGTTCGGGCTTGACCAACCAGAAGGATTACTGGACCAAGGGTGTTAACTATTCTGCCAAGGCTCAGTTCCTCTTCCCGAATGTCAACCTGGTGTTGAGCACCCAGAAGATCAAGCCATCTGATATTACGGTAACGATGTATGATGGCGGTATCACCTTCCACAAGGGTGGTTTCATTGCTGAGGCTGAGTATCTTTACAAACATTACAGCAAGAATGCCTTCCACGATGTTCATGCATTCGATGGTTTCGTATGCTATGACATTCCGGTGGCTAATCCTAAGAGCATCATCAGGAAGGTTTCGCCTTTGGCACGATATGATTTCATGAGCGACCATAGTGATGGTACCCGATATGGCGGTTCTGATACCGAACTCGGTGCCTTGAAGATCAATGATTACAAGCGCCATCGTGTTACGGGCGGTGTAACCCTGAGCCTTGCCAAGCCATTCATCTCGGATATCCGTATCAACTACGAGAAATATTTCTATCGTAAAGGTGGTATAGCTAAAGTTTCAGAAAAAGATAAGATTGTTGTGGAGTTCATGACAAAGTTCTAATAATAGTTTATAGTTAAGAGTTTATAGTTTATAGCAACAGTCATCTATAAACTATAAACTCTTAACTATAAACTTCTTACAGCATTCCCTTAGAGCTAGGAAGCTCGAAGTGGTAGATGTCTCTCTTCACCGCCATTTTCAGCGAACGGGCAAGTGCCTTGAAGATGCCTTCTATCTTATGATGCTCGTTCTCGCCCTCAGCCTTGATGTTGAGGTTCATCTTTGCCGCATCACTCAGACTCTTGAAGAAATGCTTGAACATCTCGGTTGGCATTTCACCTACCTTCTCTCTGTGGAATTCGGCATCCCAGATCAGCCATGGACGGCCACCGAAATCCAATGCTACCTGACAGAGACAATCATCCATTGGCAGACTGTAGCCGTATCTTTCTATTCCGCGCTTGTCACCTAAAGCCTGCAGCAGGCATTCGCCCAGTGCAATTCCCGTATCTTCAATGGTATGATGCTCATCCACATAGAGGTCGCCCTTGGTATGGATGGTGAGGTCCATCATGCCGTGCTTGCCTATCTGTTCCAGCATGTGGTCGAAGAAACCGAGACCGGTAGAAATGTCGCATTTTCCTGAACCATCGAGATTTACCTTGATGTAGATATCCGTTTCCTTGGTGGTGCGCTTCACCTCTGCGATGCGGTCGCCGGCAAAGAGAATCTCGGCAATCTTATCCCAGTCCATGCCATTCTTTCCGAGAATCAGACTCTTGCAACCCAGGTTTTCTGCAAGTTGGGCATCGGTTTCACGGTCACCGATTACATAACTGTTTCCCATATCGTAGGCGGGATTGTCGATGTATTCGGTCAGCATGCCTGTGCCCGGCTTTCTCATTGGCGAGTTATCCTCTGGGAAGTGGCGGTCGATGTGCTGCTTGGCGAAGTGGATGCCTTCGCTCTCCAGAGTCTGGATGATGAAGTTGTGTACTGGCCAGAAGGTGTTCTCCGGGAAGGAGTCGGTACCCAAGCCGTCCTGGTTGCTCACCATCACCAGCTCGTAGTCGGTGTGCTGGGCAATGAAGGCGAGATTGCGGAACACGCCCTTGGTGAATACCAGCTTCTCGAAGCTGTCAATCTGTTCGTCCTCTGGTTCCTGAATCAGCGTTCCATCGCGGTCGATGAAGAGTAATCTTGTCTGTTTCATGTCTCTTATATATTATGTTAATACGATTAATATTTTTCTATCTCTGTAGTTGCCATCTTCTGGCTTTCCTTCATTCTCTGTTTCTCTTCGTCTTGCACCTTGTAAGAGCCGAATTGATAGGCAAGTGAAATGCCAAGCCAGCTCAGGGCATAGATGATGAGCAGGAAGGTGATGGTGAACACCAGGAAGAGGAGTGGGGTGAAATAACCCGGCACACCGAGCGGGTCGCCATCAAGTGCACCGAGCTGTGAATAGAACTGTGCGATGATGAGGATGATGGAAGGCAGGGCTGCGATAAAGGTAGCGATGCCTACAATAATCATGCCGAGAAAACTGGTCAGAAAGAAACCTCCGAAGTGGCGGAGAATGCGGAGGAGGGATTTTCCTATCTTGCGCTTTTCGCCCTTAGGACACAGCTGCTTTCTTGGCAGAAGATGCCAGAATGATACGATAGCCATCACGATAGTGGCTCCGTAAATGATGGTTTGCAGAATGAATGAAGCCATCGGATTCACGGCTCCCCAATCGTGAAGCGGTTTGTTGGGGAGGAGGAAATAGAGTACGATAGCCAGCAATACTGCAAATGGAACATGGGTAGTCCATGTCTGTTTTACGAGTGATCTGAAGTCACTTGTTATGGTATCGTATGATGCTCTCATGCAGGAAGTTATACTGCGATGCTTAAATAATTCATTTACTTCCATAACTATCTTGTTTTAATTTCTAATTATCGCTTTTGTTTTTTACCCTTTAAAAGTTTTTTTACCTTTTTACTTTTTTACCCTTTTACCTTTAAAAGTTTCTTCTGAATTCTGAGCAGGTAATGGCGGTAGCGATAGCCACATTCAGACTGTCGGCGGTAGCTCTACCTTCCGGAAAGTTAGGGATGAGCAGCTTGTGATTCACCTTCTTTGCCAGAGCAGGCGAGATGCCTTTTCCTTCGTTTCCCATCACGATGAGTCCATGGTTTTCGAGCTTTTGCTGATAGATGTTGTCGCCATCGAGCAGGGTGCCGTAAACGGGAACATCGGCAGGAAGTGATTCTACCAGTCCCAGCAGGTCGCCATATTCTACCTTCACTCTTGCTATGCTGCCCATCGTGGCCTGCACCACCTTCGGATTGTATACGTCGGCAGTATCCTGACTGCAGTAGATATGGGTGATGCCAAACCAGTCGGCGATGCGGATGATGGTGCCCAGGTTGCCCGGGTCCTGAACGCCGTCGAGCGCCAGACTCAGTTCGCTGCTATTAATAGAGTAATCTCCTGATGTTGCCTGTTTGAATACGGCAAGGACCTGCTGCGGATGTTGCAGGAAACTCACCTTCTTCAGTTCTTCATCAGTAACCTCTATCACTTCGGTTTCAGCCCCGAAGTGTTTGCCCCGGAGCCATTCGCCGGTAGCCACAATCAGGTCGGCAGGTTGCAGAGCGAGCAGATCGTCTACCACCTTGAAACCTTCTGCCACGAACTTTCCTTCTTTATTTCTGTTCTTCTTCAGTTCGAGCGAACGTATGTACTTTATTTTATTCTTGCTAATCATTTATTTTTTGTCTATATGTGTGCAAAGGTAACATAAAATATAGACATTTCAAAATAAAAAGTGCTAAATATTTTGTATTTAATTTGTTTTGCATTATCTTTGCATATCAAAAACGATAGATATTTTGAAAAAAGAAACGATTTCATTACTTGCCTTGCCGCTGCTCATAGCATCTTGTTCTTCAAGCAAAATGGTGCCGGAAGGGGAGTATATATTAAATAAGGTGGAAGTGAAGAGCGACTCGGCAGGGTATAATGCCGGGGCGCTCAAGCAGTATGTGCGCCAGAAAGAGAAGCCGAAACTCTTCTCGCTCTTCAAGAATCCTTTCAGCAAGAAGCCTGTCATCTACGATACTTTGCAGGCGCGGCTCTCCTGTCAGGATCTGCTTACTGCCATGCAGAACCAGGGGTTCATGCATGCCGGGGTGTCGCTCTATACCACCAAGAAAGGAAAGAAACTGGATGCTACCTATCTGTTGCATCCCGGAGAACCTTTTATGATAGGTAAGGTGAAATATGAGGTGGAAGATGAACATATCCAGCAACTTCTGCATCTCGATAACCCCGATAATCAGCAGATTAAGCCGGGTATGAGATTTACGGTTGAAACATTGGATAATGAGCGCAGGCGTATCTCCAGCCTTCTGACCAATGATGGCTATTTCCGCTTTCATAAAGATTTTATCCAGTTTTCTGCCGATACGATTGCGGGACAGAAGGATATCGCCCTGACGCTCCACCTGATGAAGTATAAGGCAAACAGTAATGCTCCTGAGGTTGATCATCCCCGATATGAAATCAGAAACATCAACTATCTGAGTAATGACAGCGACCGAATCCATCTGCGCCATCAGGTTTTGCTCAATGCCACTGCTCTCAGAGAAGGCCGTCCCTACAGCGCCGCTGCCTTGCAGCGCACCTATAACAACTTTGCCCGTCTGCAGGCGGTGAAGTATACCAATATCAGTTTTTCTGAAGTTCCTGACAGCAACCAGGTTACGGAGAACGGAATGGAGAGGGACAGCATCAGCCGGCAGATGGATTGCAATATCCAGATTAGTACCAACAAGCCTTCTACCATCGCCTTCCAGCCGGAAGGAACCAATACGGCGGGCGACTTGGGAGCTGCTGCATCGCTCACTTATACCAACCGAAATCTCTTCAGAGGTAGTGAGCAGCTGAGCATCGAACTTCGTGGAGCCTACGAGGCTATTACCGGTCTGGAGGGGTATCAGGATCAGAACTATACTGAATATTCGGTTGAAGGCAAACTGGTTTTCCCTCGTTTCGTGGCGCCTTTCCTTTCAAGAAATTTCAGAAGAAGACAGACGGCAAACAGCGAGTTGTCGGCAAGTTGGAATCTTCAGAACCGTCCGGAGTTTCATCGCCGCGTATTCTCTACTGCCTGGCGTTATCGCTGGACAGAACCGCGTCATCACCTGGCTTGGCGTTTCGACCTGCTCGATCTCAACTATGTGTATATGCCATGGATATCCGAGACTTTCAAGAGAGACTATCTCGATAATGCAGAAAACAGAAATGCCATCCTCCGCTACAATTACGAAGACCTGTTTATCATGAAGATGGGCTTCGGTTTGAGTTATAGCGATGGGGTAGATGCTGTGCGAGTGAATGTAGAGAGTTCGGGCAATCTGCTGAGCGGTGTTTCCAAGGCTTTCGGTTTCAAGGTGAACAGCCAGGGGCAGCGTACATTATTTAATATAGCTTATGCCCAGTATGCCAAGTTTGATGTAGATTATACCCATCTGATGCAGTTTGATAAGCGCAATGCTCTGGCGCTGCATGCGGGTATCGGTGTGGCTTATCCTTACGGCAACAGTACGATGCTACCTTTCGAAAAGCGTTATTTCTCGGGTGGTGCCAACTCGGTAAGAGGTTGGGGCGTAAGAGAATTAGGTCCGGGCAAGTTTAAGGGAACTGACGGCAGAATAGATTTCATCAACCAGACGGGTGATGTGAAGCTCGACTTGAATGCAGAATACCGCACTTCGCTCTTCTGGAAGTTTGAGGGCGCAGCGTTTATCGATGCCGGTAATATCTGGACACTTCGCAATTATCAGGATCAGCCTGGCGGCCAGTTCAAGATAGATGAATTCTATAAACAGATAGCTGTAGCCTATGGCTTAGGTCTTAGGTTGAATTTCGATTACTTCATTCTCCGTCTGGATATGGGTATGAAGGCAATCAATCCAGCTTACGGAACGAAGGAAGAGCATTGGGCGATTATCCACCCGAAACTAGACCGCGATTTCGCCTTCCATTTCGCAGTAGGTTTGCCGTTCTAAATGCAGCTAATAGTTTATAGTTAATAGTTGATAGTTTATAGTTAACAGTTTATAGCCAGGAGTTTCTGTAGGGCATCTTTTTGATTATGATGCCCCTCAGAAACTCCTTACTTTTTTCAAGGCAATTTATCCAACTTAATCTTCCAGAGTCCCTTTTCCATACACATCGGCAGTTGGAAATCGGCCTGTTCTATGAGCTGCGGATCCTGCCCGATGCTGTCCATCTGCAGAAAATTATGAACCGTAAGGGTAACGGTGGCACTTGTTTCATCGTCACCGAAATCAATATCCGTAATCTCGATGCTGGCATCTTCCGGTTTCTGGCGCAGCAGTTCCACGTCGGTCTCGTTTACATTACTTGCAGCATAGCGCAGCCAGCGCTCCGATTCCTGGGTGCAATACTTCACGGCTTTCGGGAAATGCCAGTTGAAATAATAGTTGGCAAACGAATCAACATCAGCCTTCAGCTGGTCCTCGCTGCCTTCGTGAGGTTCACAGCCAGAAAGGCTGAATATACTTGCGGTCATGCATGCCACAGCTATGCATAAAACTATCATCGACTTCTTTATCATGATTCTCAAATCTTAAAAATTCTATTTTTTTGCGATATTTCGGCACAAAGATAGTAAAAAACTTTGTAATAAGAATCTTTTTTGCTAACTTTGCATGGAAAATAACAATTAAAATGCTGAAATTTATATCCTTTGGCAGTGGAAGTAGTGGCAATTGCTATTATCTTTACACTGATACGGATTCGATACTGATAGACGTAGGAGTAGGAATAAGAATATTGAAGAAGCATTTCCATAACTATGGACTTCGCTTCGAGGATGTGCATCACGTCCTCATCACGCATGACCACGCCGACCATGTAAAGTCGGTGGGGAGTCTGAGTACTGACTATCATCTACCGGTATATACGACCCGTAAAGTACATCAAGGCATCGAGCGCAACTATTGTGTTCGAAAGAAGATAGAGCCTAACCATGCTCGTGTGATAGAGAAGAACGTAACTTTCACACTGGGCGAGTTTAAGATTACTCCGTTCGGCGTACCCCACGACAGTACCGACAATGTTGGCTATTTCGTGGAGTGCGGAGGTGTGAACTTCTGCCTCATCACCGATGTGGGGCATATTACTGAAGAGATGCACGACTTTATCGGTCGTGCCAACTATCTTGTGCTCGAGGCGAACCATAGTGTAGAGATGCTCCAGCAGGGGCATTATCCCCAGTATCTGAAGGATCGCATTCTGGGAGATAACGGTCATCTGAGCAACGACGATTGTGGCGAGGCGCTTGCCAATTATGCTACACCGGAGCTTCATCACGTCTGGCTCTGTCATCTCAGCGAGGAGAACAACCATCCTGAGCTGGCACGCAAAACCGTGGAGCAGATTCTGCGCAGCAAAGGCATCATAGCCGGCAAGGACTTCCAGCTGGAAGTATTGAAGCGCAAGACGCCGAGCGAAATCTATAAGCTGGTGTAGGGCAGGTGTAAAACTAAAAAGTTAGCCGGATAAGGAGTTATATTGAGTTAACTCCTTATCCGGCTATTTCATGAATACGAAATAAACGGCTGCAATCAGGCAGCAGAAGGCTGCGAAATGATTCCAGTGCAATCCCTGTCCCTGAAAGAGGATATTGGCGATGATGGCGAAGACGATGAGTGATACGCATTCCTGAATCACCTTGAGCTGGACCAGATTAAACGGTCCGCCATTATCCACGAAACCGATGCGGTTGGCTGGTACCTGACAGCAATATTCGAAGAAGGCGATGGCCCAACTGAAGGCGATGACACCGATAAGAGGCCAGTTGCTGCTCACGCCCGTTTGTTGCAATTTGAGGTGTCCGTACCAAGCCAGCGTCATGAAGATGTTGCTCAGCACCAATAATAATATAGTATACAATCCGTTCATAATCTTATCTTTTTTGCGGGTGCAAAGGTAATATATTTTTTTAAACCCTCCAAATTTCAGGGAAGTTTCATTTCGTTTTTGTTTTGATATGGCTGTTTTTGGCAGATAAATCTCCGATGTTCTGATATTTATCTCCGAAAGATAAGTGTGCTGTTTGCGTATGGTTAGTAGGCTGTTTGGGGCGAACAGCCGACTAGCGGAATAGGGAACAGTCGGCTGTTCCTATAAGACAGTCATCTCAGACGGGGAAACCAGATTTCCCAATCCTATCAATATGATTTATGTTTAGCATTCTGCAAAAATCTCTTCACTCTTCACCTTTCCTCCCAAATCCCCTGTGTTTATCGGCATTTCGGGAGGTGAAGAGTCATCAGCAACTCTTCACCCACTCTTCACCACTCTTCACCTGGACTCAAAATCGATAGGTAGATGTATATCCTCCTTTATGCGTTGATGTGTAGAAGTATATGGGTGAAGAGTGGTGAAGAGTGGGTGAAGAGCTGCTGCGAACTCTTCACCCCCGCAATCGCCCTGTTTATCGGTATTCCGGAGGGTTTGGTGAAGAGTGAAGAGTATTTCCGTGTTTGCTTCTGCTCTTTTACATATTATCTCTCGAAATATGTGTCAATTCAATGATGAAAAGAGTTTTAATTAATTGGCATCAGGATTTCGGTATAATCTGGCAAACTCTTCTAATCTAACTACTAGTACTCTTGGAAAATCGATGTTTTCTAAATCTTTGAAATGTTTATCATCTGATACAATGAAATCGGCATTAGCAAAGACTGCACAATCTACAAACTTATTATCATCGGGATTCTGTGTGATAAGATTCCAATGATAATGAGCATCAACTCTTTGGGTATTTGGAGCTTGAGTTATAATCTCTAATACCATAGTTGCTATTAATCGATTCGTTTTTAAACAAAGTATTTCTTCGTATTCTTCTAAAATTTCAGTTGTAAAGCAGAGACAATAGTCTCCATTCAAGAATCCTTCCCATAAGAAATAATTCTTGCTTTTTCTTGCAATTATCTGCAAGAGACAGTTGGTATCTAAGACGATATTTCTCTGCATAGTCAGTTTATTTATAAGCCGTGCGCAAATGTTCTGACTGCATTTCCTGCAACTTTTCATTGCTCATTTCGCCAGATTCCCAAAGCTTATCCATTTCTCGCTGCAAGCGGTCATTCATGAACTTAACTAATGTTCGTTTCAAGTCTGCCAAGTCCTGTTCTGACTGTAAACAAGAGATAACATTGAGCACCGCCTGTTGAGCCTGATTGAATTGTAATACTTGTGTTGCCATAATTGTAATTTTTAAACATTTCACTCTGCAAAGATACAGATAATTATTGATACTCCAAAGATTTTGAGAAGAATATTTTGATTTCGCAAGAAAAAATGGGGGATAATATAAAAAAGGTGGCGATTCTTTTTGTTATCTTTGATTTTTGCAGTATCTTTGCATTCGGATTGATTCGCCCTAGGGTGATGACGTCTGTTTTTGTGGGTTAAAATAATAGCGTTTGCTGTTTATTCGATAAACGTTCAGGAAACTTGGCGGTGGAAAGAATGTATACATGAATAAATGTGCGAGCGCCTGCGATATACGTGGGCGTTCGACTTGTCTGTATACATAGGTTTCCGCCAAGTACCTCTGAACGTGGATGAGTTGAACTGTCCACGTTTTTGCGTTTGGGTATTTGGTGGAATCTTCGTTTTAAAGAATAGCATGCTACGCATTAAAACTATATTTAAGCTTTAATGCTATGGCAAAATCATTGATTGAAGAACTACCTCGTATTGCAAGCGAAGGTAGGCAAGAGGCTCAGCGCATCATTGAGCGATTGAGCAGTGGCACACGCATTGGGTTGCAAACCAATGAGCTGGTGTTGCCTCGCAAGGATGTCTCCGGATTCTTCCGTGGACAAGTTCCCAATATCCCTAATGCATTCAATGCCGCCCTGGATGGGGGGAGTTGGATGAACCGTCTGGTGTATGGTGATAATCTCCTGACCATGCAGGCACTGCTTGCCGGAGACCCTCAGACGGGCTTGCCTTCATTAAGAGGCAAAGTGGATTTGATCTACATCGACCCGCCGTTTGATTCTAAGGCGGATTATAGAACGAAGGTTAAGTTGCCAGGAGTTGATTTGCAACAGAAGCCAACGGTAGTAGAACAATTTGCCTATGCTGATACATGGGAAGAAGGAACAATCTCTTATCTGAAAATGATTTATAAGCGATTAGTGTTGATGAAAGAGTTACTATCATCTAATGGCTGTATTTATGTTCATATAGATTGGCATGTTGGACCTTATGTAAAAACTATATTAGATGATATATTTGGAAAAGAAAACTTTGTAAATGAGATAGTTTGGAGTTACTCATGGGGAATTAGAACAGATAGTAGATGGAATAGAAAGCATGATACAATTTATATGTATAGTAAATCTGCAGAGAATATAAAATTTAATGCTAATGAAGTTCTCGAAGAACGTCAAGTTAGTGAGTCAACAGCAAATCGCTTAAAATATAAAGGTGCCTTAATTAAAGATGGTAACAAGGGAAGAGGTGATTCGGAATTAGCTTTACCTTCTGATGTATGGTATATTGCAACAATCAACGGAATGGCGAAAGAACGATTGAATTACGCCACCCAAAAGCCCGAAGCCCTCCTCGAACGTATCATCAAGGCATCTTCCAACGAAGGCGACCTCGTCTGCGATTTCTTCGGTGGCAGCGGCACCACAGCAGCTGTAGCCGAAAGACTTGGCCGTCGCTGGATTACCTGCGACATCGGCAAGCCGGCAGCCCTCGTCATGCGCAAGCGCTTTATCGATCAGGAAGTAAATCCGTTCCTCTATCAGAGCATCGGCGACTATCAGAAAGAGGCTTTCCATAACAACAAGAAACTCCGCCGAGTGGGCGATCTCTCTCAGGTAGTCTTAGGCCTCTTCGGTGCCTTACCATTCTCTCCAGAGCAGGTGAGCGACAGAAACTTCGGTTACGTAAAGGGCACCCGAAACCTGGTGATGGTGGATAGCCCTAACCGCCTGACCACTGCTGCTACCGTTCGCCGTGCCGTGGAAGCCAAGGCTTCTCTGCTCGGCGGCGACTGGGATAAAGTCATCGTGCTTGGCTGGAACTTCGCCTTCGACATCTCGCAAGCCATCGAGAAATATAAGAACAGCAATGTAGAGGTGCTGGTGATTCCGCCCGATCTGCTCGACAAGCTATCTAAGAAGGGTTTCAAGAAGCTCATCGCCGACAAAACCGTCCGCTTCTCTTCTTTGCAATATCTGGTGGTGAACCCAGTTGAAGTAACCGTGAACGGCAATGGCGAGGATGAACTCGATATCAGTCTCAGCAACTATGTGCTGCTCTCGCCAGATAATATCCCGTTGGACGATAAGGACAAGGAAAATTTGCAGAAGGTGATGGAGCAGGACCCTCTCTCGCTGATAGAATATTGGAGCATCGACCCTGATTATGACGGCGATACCTTCCGCAGCACCTGGCAGGATTATCGTGAGAACGTGGATAACGACAGCGACCCGCTGCACTGCGTATATTCCACCCGAATTGCCATGCCGCATAAGGACGAGCGAAAAGTCTGCGTCAAGGCGGTAGATGTGTTCGGATTCGAGAGTCAGGTTATCCTGGATGTGAAGTGTTAGTTTTAAGAACGAATAGGAGATTACGACTATGGATATCAATTCAAGTAATATATCTTTGGAATTGGCGCATCGACTCACCGATGTGGTCAATGCCGCCTGGAAGAGTGGGGAGATGCTGGAGAAGGTGACCCCAACCACCGCCTTGCTCTTAAACTATTGGTTTGGAGAGGGTTTCTGCAACGAGCGTGTGAGAAATTTCCATGAGGGTCAGCGACAGGCTATCCTCAACATCATCTATCTGCACGAAGTGATGGGAGAAAACTGCGTGATGGATGCCTATCAGGGCATCATTCCGGAACTGATGGATAGGGCCGACCTGGCTCAGCTTGCCAAACCTAAATATCAGATGCCTAAGTATGCAGTGAAGATGGCTACGGGCACGGGAAAGACATGGGTGATGCATGCCCTGATAATCTGGCAGATGCTGAATGCCCGGCACGAGGATGTGGAGAGCGGACGATTTACGCAGAAGTTCCTGATAGTGGCTCCGGGTCTGATTGTTTACGACCGTCTGCTGGATGCCTTCTGCGGCAGAAAGAAGCGAGATGAGGAATATCGTGCCCCTCAGACCAACGACTACTACATGAACCAGGAGGTGTTCATCCCCGAGCGTTATCGTGATGAGGTGTTTTCGTTTATACAGAACAATGTAGTGACCAAGGAGGATGGCATCGGCAGGAAGACCACCGGCGAGGGACTGATTGCCCTGACCAACTGGCATCTGTTTGAAAATCAGATGGAAGAGAAGGAGCAGGATGAGGAGGTGGACGATTCCAGCACGGTGACACCCGCAGAAATCATCAGCGACCTGCTGCCTATCCGTCCGGGCAAATCGGCTGGCAACGACCTCGGCATGCTCGACCGCCGTGCTCTGGGTGGCACCGAACTGGAATATCTGGCTGGTTTAAAGGATTTGATGGTAATCAATGATGAGGCTCATCATATTCACGAAATCAAGCGTAATGGCGAAACCGAGGAGGTAGAATGGCAAAGAGGCCTGAATGCCATCAGTGCCACCAAGGGTACAAGATTCATACAGGTGGACTTCTCTGCTACTCCTTTTGATACAAAGGGTGCCGGAGAGAAGCAGGTGAAACTCTTCTTCCCGCATATCATTGTTGACTTTGACTTGCCTATGGCGATGAAGCAGGGACTGGTGAAACTGTTGCTGCTCGACCGTCGGCAGGAACTTACCGACCTGGAGAACCTGGATTACAACGCCGAGCGTGATGAGCAGGGAAAGGTAGTGGGGCTGAGCGAAGGCCAGCGCATGATGCTCCGTGCCGGATTGACCAAGCTGAACAAGTTGGAAGAAGAATTCCTGAAGAATGATGCGTCTAAGAACCCGAAGATGCTCATCGTCTGCCAGGACACCACGGTATCTCCTTTTGTAGAAGAGTTTCTGAAGTCGGAAGGTCTGGAAGATGAAGACATCGTTACCATCGACAGCAACAAGCAGGGCGAGGTGAAGGATGAGGAATGGCAGGAAATCAAGAAGAAGCTCTTCGATATAGATAGGTATAAGAGTCCGAAGGTGGTCATCTCGGTGCTGATGCTCCGTGAGGGCTTCGATGTCAACAACATTTGCGTGCTCGTTCCGCTGCGTTCTTCGCAGGCGCCAATCCTGTTGGAGCAGTTGGTGGGTAGAGGCTTGCGACTGATGTGGCGAGAGCCTGATTATATCGACATTAAGCGTGAAGACCGCCTGAGGGTGTTGAAGAACCATCAGCCTCCCCGCACCTATATCGACACCTTGTCTATCGTGGAGCATCCGGCTTTCATCAAGTTCTATGATGATTTGCAGGATCAGGGCTTGGTGGCTGTGGATGAAGGCGATGTGGGTGCCGGAGGAGCTACTGGCGATATTCTTACCGTGGGACTTCGTGAGGATTACGGGAAGTATGATTTCCAATGGCCGGTTATTCTGCATGATTCCTTAGAAGAGTTGGAAGATGCAGAAATAGATTTAGATGATTTACAGCCATTCACGATGTATCCGCTGTCTTTGCTCCGTAAGTTCCTGGCAAAGGAGGGGGAGACCTTCGTATCGCAGGAATCTTTGACAAAGACTACCTTTGGTAAGTATAAGGTAACGGCTAATCTCTTCAATGCCAATGGATATAATGAATATCTGCAGAAGTTGCTGAAGGTAGTAACTTTGCGCTTTGAGAACTGTCGCCGACAGGGCTTCCCAACAATTCAGATTAATGGTGCCCAAACAGTGCAGGTGATGGACTGGTACATCCGTAAGAGGCTTTTCACCATGTCTTTCGACCCGTTCCAGGGAAGCGACTGGAAGATATTACTGGCGAAGGATGGCATCGTGACGAAGCATATCGTAGAGCAGTTTGCGGTGGCAATCTATAAAATGCAGAACCGCCTGACTACGGTAGATGCTGAGGTGAGCCATACAGATTTCTCTTCGCTCAAAGCCATCAAGATGAGAGAGTCTTATTCCATGGAGGTACAGAAGTGCATCTATCCCCGACTAGGTTATCCATCTCATGGTGGAGGTTTGGAAAAGGCATTCATTGAGTTTCTGAATAGGGATGCCGAGGTAGAAAGATTTCTGAAGATTAATGAGAGTGGCCATTCCTTCGCCATCATCTTCTATGTAAGGAAGGATGGCTTGATGGCAACGTATCATCCTGATTTCATCGTGGCTACGGCTGATAAGGTTTATCTGATTGAAACCAAGGGCGACGACAAGGTAGATGACGTGAACGTGCGTCAGAAACAGACGGCAACCATCGAGTGGATAAAGAAAATCAACGCGTTGGAGTCTAAGGATAGAATGAACCGCACCTGGGAGTATGTTTTAATAGGCGAGAGCGTGTTCTACTCGTTGAGTGGAAGTGGCGCTACGATTACTGATATCTGCAACCAGTGCAAGGTATCGTATTCTGTGGCAACGGGTAATCTGTTTGATATGTAAGAGCATTTGCTGCAAATGAAGCAAATGCTGCAATAATGATAAATAAAGCCAGCCTTTTTGCAGGAGAAGGCTGGTTTTATTTTGTTCTTTGCGTGGGGAATTTATCTGCATAATCCATTATATTTCAGCTTTCTCTGCAATTTTCTAGTATTTTTCTTGCGAATACCAATCTTTCTTCGTACTTTTGCACCAATAAGCAATGTGGAACTTTAAAAGCGAAAGAAAATATGGAGGAAAAGAAATATCATATAGAGGAATCTAAGATAGCAGGGGATAAGGTTTGTGAGCCATCACCTGCTTATCGTTCGGCAACATCAGCATCATCCGTATCATGGGATGAGGCTTATGACACCGATTCCTATCCTATGGGGCGCTCGCTGGAACAGGTGATGGAGCATTGCGCAGAGGTTGAGAAATACTTGGATGATCCAGACCGTTGGATTTCCATAGATGAATTTGAAGCGGAGATGCGAAAGGCAATACCGGGATGGAAATAGTAGAAATAAAAGTTGAAAGGCTTTTTCTTGCAGAATTTCAAAAGTGTGTGGCATATGCACTTTCTGAATTTGGAAGGAAAACGGTAAAGAATTGGAATGCTGAGTATGAGAAGATTAGGCATCGTTTGGAAATTATGCCGACCGGCTATCCTTTTGTTCCTGAATTGCAGAAATGGCAAAAGTATCGTGGCGCCATCATCATGAAGAACTTCAAGATTATCTATTTCTATGATGAAGATTCAAATCTTGTACGAATTGTGGATCTCTGGTATATGCGCCAAGATCCTAGTAAGCTGAACCTGCGAGCCAGCAGGATAATAAGAAAGGATTATCATTAGAACTATATAAGCGAAAGAAATATGGAGGAAAAGAAATATCATTCTTCTCTTTTCTGTCGGATTCTTGAAAAAGTATTTAGGTGAAGAGTGGTGAAGAGTGGGTGAAGAGCTTCTGAGAACTCTTCACCTCCGCCAACTGCCCTGTTTATCGGTATTCCGGAGGGGGTGGTGAAGAGTGAAGAGTATTTGCTGTGTCAGTTATTCATTTTAAAAAGGAGCAATATGATGGTACATCGAGATAAGATATTATGTTTTTTGGTTTTATTCTGCTGCTTCTTTGCACATACTCCTCTGCAAGCCCAGCAGCCACGCAAGAAGGTGGGGCTCGTGTTGGGTGGAGGTGGTGCCAAGGGCGCGGCTGAAGTAGGTGTGCTCAAGGTGCTGGAAGAGGCTGATATTCCTGTAGATTATATTGCCGGAACCAGTATCGGTGCCATCGTGGGCGGACTCTATGCCATCGGCTACGATGCTGCTGATATCGACAGCCTCTACCGTAACCAGAACTGGCTTTTCCTTTTGAGCGACCAGGTGAAACGTGAATCGGAGACTTTCCTTTCTAAAGAAGAAAGGGAGAAATATATCGTTCATATTCCTCTTTCCAAAGAGAGGAAGGTCTCGTTGCCAACCGGTTATGTGAAGGGACAGAATATCTTTAACCTTTTCTCTAAACTTACCGTGGGGTATCATCAGGTGGATGATTTCTCCAACCTACCTATTCCTTACCGTTGCGTGGCGGTAGATCTGGTAGAAGGCAAGGAGGTGGTGTTTTCATCGGGCTCGTTGCCATTGGCGATGCGTGCCAGCATGTCGATACCGGGCGTGTTTGCTCCGGTAGAATGGAAAGGGAAGATGCTGGTGGATGGCGGCGCCTTGAACAATCTGCCGGTTGATGTGGCAAAGGAAATGGGAGCGGATGTGATTATCTGTGTGGATTTGAGTACCGGCTGGAAGAAGAAGGAAGAGCTGAAATCGGCTTCTTCTGTTGTAGAACAGCTCATAAGTATGATGGGGCAGAACAAATACCGGAAGAATATGGCTGAAGCCGATCTTTATATCAATCCTTCTCTGAAAGGTTATTCGGCAGCCAGTTTCCAGTCTGAAGCCATTGATACCATGATACAGCGGGGAGAACAGGCTGCCCGCCAGAAATGGGATGAACTGATGGCTCTGAGAAAGTATATCTATGCTGATGCTTGTGATTCTGTTGCTTCTGATGATACATTACAGGATAAACGCCTCAAACTGCAGAAACCTTCTCAGACGGAAGCTTATCATATAGGAAGCATCCGGATAGAAGGCATCAGCGGAGAGGAGGAAAAGTGGATTAGAAAGAAAATAGCTTTACGGGAGAATTCGGAAGTCAGTCCTGAGGAGATAGATGGCACACTTGCCATGCTCAGGGGACTGAATATCTTTTCGCGTGTAGAATACAGACAGTCTAACGAGGAACCTTATGACCTGGTATTCATGCTGGAACCCAACGAATCCAGAAGAATCAGTGTCGGTGCACGTTTTGATACACAAGATCTGGCGAGCGTCATAGCTCAGATATCCAACAACCAGCAGTTTTCTACCCGTCATCACTATGCCTTTACAGGACGCATTTCCCGTAATCCCTATCTGGAAATGAAATATGCCTATGGCAACCTTTTCGGAGCGAAAATTGGCATTTCCTATCGTATGGCTCATTATGATTTCGACCTTTATGCGGACAAGCATAAGTTGGATGCCCTGGAGTTTCTTTCGCATTCTTTCGCTGGATTCTATACCCGCGATATCGGTAATTTCAGATTGAAATCGGGAGTGCAGTTTGATTATTACCATTATCATTCTGATATGTTCGAACGCGACGGAAGCATCCAGACACGTTCGTCAGACCATTTTCTGAACTACTTTGCATCTGTTGTGATGGATACTTACGACCGCCGCTATTTCCCGACCCGTGGCAGTCGCATTCAGGTTCAGGGCATTCTGCATACGGATGACGGAATACATTATGCCGATGGTAATCCTTTCGGTGAAGCTGTTTTTCAAGGAGAATGTGCCGTACGTCTCAATTCCAGATTCTATCTGCTTCCTAAACTCAAGAGTCGCTTCTTGTTTGGCAGTTCCGTACCAGCCATTTATCAGAATTATGCAGGTGGAGTAGCTGACGGTTACTATCTGCCTTGGCAGATGGCATGGGAGAGTGCGCAGCATGTTCATCTGCTGGAGCGCAATGTGGTGACAGGTCAGCTTGGTTTCCGCTATCGGGTAAAAGGTAAGTTCTACCTTACCGCCTTAGGAGAGTATGGCAAGGAAGCCCGCAAGTTTTCTCATATACTCATCGGTGATGATTTGTGGGGAGGAGCCTTGCGGGCATCCTATGATTTCGTATTGGGTCCGGTAAGCATTCAGGCTAATTATTCTAGCTTGGGTAAGAATGTAGGATTCTATATCAATGCAGGATTCTTGTTCTGATTTCCTTAATTGCTGCCCATATAATAAATAAGGTGGGGTTTCTCTTTGCCGAACAAGAATAAATCATTACCTTTGCAGCTGTTTAGAAAACATATAGAATGTATTTTGCAATCTTGAATTTTAGAATATAATAAATAAAAAGAGAGAATAAGATGAAACTGAGATTTTTGAAATTGATGCTGCTGCTCTTCATCCTGCCTTTGCAGATGCTGGCGGCAGAACTGGGCGTGGCTGGTAAGCAACTGGCTGCATTGCCTGGAGTAAGTAACGTGGAAACGCTGAAAAGTACGCATTTCCCGGAAAAGTATGTGTTCTTTATCAAGCAGCAGCTTGATGCCAAGGATGCATCCAAGGGCTATTTCGAACAGAGGGTGGTGCTCTGCCATAGAGGATTCGACCGTCCTACCGTGCTCGTGACAGAAGGATATAATGCCAACTATGCGCTGCGTGAAGGATATATTGAGGAACTTTCCAAGCTCTTCGATACGAATATCATTACCGTAGAGTACCGTTATTTCGACAAGTCGATGCCTAGTCCTTGCAACTGGGATTATCTTACCGTTGAGAATTCGCTCTATGATCTGCATCATGTAAACCAGACCCTGCATGCGATGTACAAGGGAAAATGGATTGCTACCGGCATCAGCAAGGGCGGACAGACTACGATGTTCTACCGTTCTTACTTCCCTGATGATGTAGATATTTCTGTGCCATATGTAGCTCCGCTCAACAAGGGTGTGGAGGATGGACGACATGAGAAGTTCCTGCAATATCAGGTATCAACCAAGGAAAACCGACAGAAGGTGCTCGATTTCCAGTTGCTCCTCTTCAAGCGAAAGGCTGCGTTGCTGCCAATGTTCGAGAAATATTGCAACGATAAGAAATATGTATTCAATGCTCCGCTGGCAGAGATTTTTGATTACTCTGTATTCGAATACGCCTTTGCTTTCTGGCAGTGGGGAGAAGACATCAACAAGATTCCAGCAAGAGAGGCAGATGACAAGACGGTGTTTGATTACTGGATCAACATGTGTGAGCCGGAGTATTTCACCAATTATAATGCCACAGCCTCGTTTGATGTGCAGGCAGCCCGGGAGTTGGGTTATTACGGCTATTATACCAAACCATTCAAGAAATATCTCAGTATCAAGACAGCTAAAGGCTATCTGAAGAAACTGATGGTACCAAAGGGAGCAGAAAACGTGAAGTTCTCGCCAGCACTCTATAATCATACGGTAGAGTTCCTGACCAAGAATGATCCGAAGATGGTTTATATTTATGGCGATATCGATCCTTGGGGAGCTTCGGGCATTTATGGCTTGCCTTTCACCAAGAACAAGAAGAACCTGCATGTTTATATGTGTCATGGCGGTTCGCACAAAACTCGCATCTTGTCGTTTCCTGAGCCTACAAGACAGGAAATCATCAGTCTGATAGGTGGTTGGCTGAAGGAATAATGCTTTCATCAACCAACCATGATGGATAAAATGAAAGTTTTTTTCAAAAAATATCCATAAAAGTTTGGTGGTTTCAGAAAAATGTATTACCTTTGCACTCGCTTTTGAAAACAAAGCTTTTAGCAGAGGCACCCTTAGCTCAGTTGGTAGAGCAACTGACTCTTAATCAGTGGGTCTAGGGTTCGAATCCCTAAGGGTGTACAAAAAACTCCGAAGAATCAATTTTGGGTCTTCGGAGTTTTTTTTGTAATAATGATTACCATTATACGATAGAGGCGATTTTGTAATTTTGCGCCATCAATCGTTGTATTGTGCAAATACTGACAATTATAGGAAATATTCGCCAACTGCCACAACGAAAATGCGCCAACTGCCACAGCGAAAAAGCGCCAACTGCCACAATGAAAATGCGCCAACTGCCACAATAGAATAGAAAAGCAACAAAGTTTAACCATTTTATTTGCTTGATATTCAATAAAATATATTATTTTTGCATCAGAAATTAAAAATGAGATTTTATGAAAGAATATAAAGCAAGAATTGCAGATAAAATATTGGCAGAAAAACTGGATGCGATGGGAGCTGTTTTGATAGAAGGTCCTAAGTATTGCGGTAAAACTACTCTTGCCAGCCAACAGGCTAAAAGTATCCTGTCTATGTCTGATCCAGATACTATGGAGCAGAACATTGCTATGGCCAATACCAATATCAAACTGTTGCTTCGGGGTGAAACGCCACGTTTGATAGATGAATGGCAAATAGCACCTAAGTTCTGGGATGCCGTCAGAAATGAAGTGGATAAGCGTGATGATGATGGGCAGTTCATACTGACTGGGTCTGCTGTACCACCTAGTTATGACGAAATCTTTCATACGGGTACGGGGCGTTTTGCCTGGCTCAAACTCAGAACGATGAGTTTGTGGGAATCAGGAGATTCTACAGGAGAGGTTAGCCTTGCCAAATTGTTCGCAACCGACAGGACGGATTACTTCGTAGAAGGAATCAACCCAATTGACTTGGAGCATCTGGCATATTTGACTTGTCGGGGTGGCTGGCCGAAAGCCTTGGATAAGAAAAGCAAACAGGCAGCTTTACAGCAGGCCATTGAGTATTTTGAGGCAGTAACCAGATTCGATGTGTCCCGTGTAGATGGAGTCAACCGTGATAGTGAATTAGCACGGAGGATTATGCGTTCGTATGCGAGAAATCAGGGAAGTCAGGCTACGGCAGGTACCATTTTGGCAGATATTGCCAACAATGAGAGTACTGAGGTTAGTGAGAATACCATCTATTCCTATATCAAGGCTTTGAAGAAGATATTTGTGATAGAGGATTCTACAGCCTGGAACCCGAATATGAGAAGCAAGTCGGCGATACGTACTTCTGATACCAGATATTTTACCGACCCTTCGATAGCAACGGCTGCATTGGGAATGGGACCAGATGATTTGATCAATGATTTGAGTACATTTGGCTTATTCTTTGAAACCTTGTGTGTACGTGATTTGAGAGTTTATGCCGATGCATTAGGCGGCTCCGTTTATCATTTTCGTGATAAAAATGGTCTGGAGTGTGATGCTGTGGTTCATCTTCGTAATGGCAAGTATGGGTTGATAGAGGTGAAGCTGGGTGGCGACAAGCTCATAGAGGAGGGCGCAAGAAACCTGGTGACCTTGGAAAGTAAAATCGATACCGATAAGATGAAGTCTCCGTCTTTCAAAATGGTGCTGACTGGTGTAGGTAAATATGCCTACCAGCGTCCACAGGATGGTGTATATGTTGTGCCGGTAGGGTGCTTGAGAGATTAGGAATCTATTTCTTGTTTCCTTTCTCTATTAATGGTACGTTATGATATTGACTATAGATAATAGTTATTAGATATGGATAAAAGAAAAAGGGTTGCAATCTTCGGAAAGATGGATTGCAACCCTTTATACCTTTTTATATATAAGAGTTCAATAACTCTATCGTATCTGATGGTTCCTTAGTTTTTTCGTTGGTAATAACCTTCACTTTGTTGGTCTCATTGGCAGAATCATTTTTTAGCTAAATATTGTAACTAAATAAGCGGAAAAATATTTTTTATGATAATACTTTATGATTTTTTATTTTTTTCGTCGTGTTCTCAATATTTATTTGTATTTTTGCACTCATTCTATAAAGCGATTCGCTATAGATAAGAAGATAAACAGAATAGATATGACTAAGTCAATTTCAATAGATATAAACAGAATCGATATCTCGGAGGATGAGATAAGTAAGCTTTACTCAGGTTTGCTTGACTCGTTGTTGATAGATAGAACCCGAACTCATTATTCTGGTTCTGCTTCATATATTGTCTGGGGTACAAATGACTACTCCTATATGGGTGAATCATATGCTAAGGATAAACCAATTACTCCAAACCTCGTTACTGGTGAAAACAACGGCATCATCAAACCTCGTATTTTGAAGAATGAAGAACTTCGTAAATCAAGAACAGAGGATAAAGCGGAAGTATTTACACCAGCTTGGGTATGCAACTCTCAGAACAATTTGCTTGATGATGCTTGGTTCGGAACAGAAGGGATATTCAATACAGAAAATGCTGATAAGACATGGACTTCTGTTCCAAAAGGTCAGATACATATACCAGATAATTATGATTGGAAGCAGTATGTAAAACTCCAGAGACTGGAAATGGCATGTGGAGAGGCTCCATATCTGGTAAGCAGATATGATGTCACAACAGGTGAAATCATTCCTGTTCAAGACAGAATTGGTTTGCTAGACCGCAAATTCAAGTTGATAAATCAATTTACCAAGAGCGAACCAACAAAGTTAAATAAACGTGAGTGGCGAAGGTGGGCTCTCAGAGCCCTGCAATCTGTTTATGGATTTGATTGGCAAGGGGATAATGTTCTTCTTGCTCGTGAGGCTTTATTGTTGACTTATATAGATTTCTATGTTGATAAGTGGGGAAAATTTCCTTTAAAGGAAGCTCTGGAAAAGCCTGTTGAAGTCATTTCATGGAACATTTGGCAAATGGATGGACTTCAAGGAACATTGCCTGGAGTAGAGGGCATTCCTATGCTGCAAAGAATGTCAAGTAACCAAGAACTATTTGAAGACGAGACTCTTTGCCTGATAAAGGAATGGCATAAGCAGGAGCCTCCTGCTGGTGAAAATATAAGATTTGTTGATCTCATCAATAATAAGTAATATGGCAAAGCATAAACCTACATACGACTATACACTCATCTATGCGTTTAGTATAGATGATGGCAGGCATGACAATATGCTCAAAGTGGGTAAGGCTACTATCAACTATTTTAAAAAGTGGCAAGACCTTACCCCTGATTGCGAACTGTTGATAAAGGCTGCAAAAGCAAGAATCACTCAAGAAACAGGTACCGCAGCTATTGAGTATAAACTGGAATATACCGAACTTGCTATCTATGAAGCTGATGGTGAGGAATTTGGCTTTGATGATCATGATGTACATGATGTTTTGGAAAACAGTGGTTATCATGCTGTTGAATTTGCTAATTTAGAATACAATCCAAAGGAATGGTATCCTGTAACGACAGAATTGGTAATAAAAGCTATTAATGCAGTTAAGCATAATCAGTCACTTCTTGAGAGAAAGGATTGGAAAACTGCATCTGCAAGAGAGAAAAAGACAGAGATTGTACTGAGAGAAGAACAGAAGTTGGCTGTTACAAAAACTCTTACTCAATTTCTGCATGGTTCCAAAATGCTGTGGGATGCCAAAATGCGTTTTGGTAAGACACTGTGTGCCTTGGAAGTTGTCAAGCGTAAGCCTTTTAATCGTGTATTGATACTTACCCATCGTCCGGCGGTTCGTGATGGTTGGTTCAAAGGCTTCAATTTGTTGCAGTTGCCAGGATTCCACTATGTAACTCGTGTAAAGAATAAACTTCTTGTGGATGGACAAAAGATTGCAGGTGGTTTGGAGGTGCTGAAACAATATACTGAGCATGATCCAGACTATAAATATATTTATTTTGCATCTATTCAGGATATCCGTGGCTCAAAGACTGTAAACAAGAAAAGTAAGTTTGACAAGAACAACGAACTTTTCAAGGAGAAATGGGATTTGCTTATCATCGATGAGGCTCATGAGGGTATTCGTACAGAACACGGAAAGGCTGTAGTTGCAGAGTTCCAGAAGAACAAACAGATGAAGAGCCTGTATCTCTCAGGTACGCCATATAATATTCTAAAGCTTTTCAAAGAGAAGGAAATCTACCGATGGGATTACAATATGGAGCAGGATGCCAAGGAACGTTGGACCAAGGAGCATCCTGACGAGAAGAATCCTTACGAGGGATTGGCTCGCTTGAATATATGTACTTACAATCTTGGTGAAGTGATGACTAATTATAGTCATGACGAAAATGACTATTTCAACTTTACAGAGTTTTTTCGTGTAGACGCTGATACGGATAAATTCGTGCATGAAGATGATGTACGTGCTTTTCTCAAACTGATGACTAAGGATGGTGAGAATAAAGAACTCAATTATCCTTTTGCAACAAGCGAGTATCGTGATTATTTTCAACATACACTGTGGTCTATTCCTGGTGTAGATGCGGCTCGTTGTCTGAGCGCTATATTGCGTGAAGATAAGGAGGATAACTACTTCCGTGACTATGAAATAGTAAACATTGCTGGCAAGGGTGATAGTGATATTGAGCGTGAAAACGAAGATAACGCTACACGTGATAAGAAGGAAACTGAAGCTTTGGCTAAAGTGCAAAATGCCATCAGAACTCATGAGAAAACAATTACTCTGACTTGTGGCAGATGTACGACAGGTGTCAGTGTGCCTGAATGGACGGCCGTCTTGATGCTGTCAGGTTCATATGAGACGAAGGCTGCTCGTTATCTTCAGACCATCTTCCGTTGTCAGACCCCATTCAAGGGAAAGACAAAGCGTGAATGCTATGCTTTCGATTTTGCTCCAGATCGCACATTGACGGTTATTGATAATTATCTGACCGAAATAAGTCGTGGTAGTGGTAGCAAGAATTTTGGTCAGAAGAAAGCTCAAGAGACTGAACGTTTTCTGAAATTTTGTTCATTCATTAGTATTGATGGAAGCAAGACAGTCAATTTTGATACTCGTAATTTTATGAAGCAGGTCAATCGTGCCTATTCGGAAGAGATTATGAGAGGACATACTCGTAAACTATTCGACAATTTAGATAATATTAGTAATGATGTGTTCGAATTGTTGAAAAATATAGATGCAAAAATGTCTGTGTCTTCATCTGGTAAAAAAGGCAGAGGAAAGGTAAAGGTTAACAGCGAAGGAGTTACTGGCGAAGGTGCCACAACAAGCTCTTCATCTTCGGGGACAATTAAGGAACCTAAAGAACCTAAAATTGGCAAGAAGAATAAGACTAAGGGCGATCAGGCATATGAGATACTCGAAAAAATTATCATTCGTTTCCCTATGCTCATTTATGGAGCTATAGACAAACTGAGTGATTCTTTTACCATTGATAAGTTTGTCAAGGATATCGACGAAAAATCGTGGGAGGAGTTTATGCCTAAAGGATTAACCAAAGCAGACTTTATCAAGGTCGCACATATTATAAAGAACGAACGCTTCATAGCATGGGCTGAATCTATCTATGAAAAGGTCAATGCTTTAGAAGGTAAGCCTGTAGATGAGCGTGTTAACGGAATAGCAGACATCATCTCTGAATTCCGCTATCCTGACAAGGAAACTGTTCTTACTCCTTGGCGAGTAGTCAATATGCACCTGAGTGATACTGTGGGTGGTTATGACTTCTTTGGAGAGAAACATGGAGATGAAGATCTCTTGTCTGAACCTCGGTTTGTGGGTGAAGACAGAGAAGTAACAAAGCGTGTGTTCTTTACGCCAGCGCCGAATATTCTAGAACTCAATTCAAAGACCGGCCTATATCCATTATATATGGCTTATACGTTGTATCGTCTTCAATGTAAAAACCAACAAGGTTTTGGTCCCGAGTTGACTAATGAAGAAAAGGCTGACGTATGGAAAAAAGTGATAGAGAAGAACATCTTTGTGGTTTGTAAAACCAAGATGGCTGAAAGAATTACCAATCGCACACTTGTCGGTTTCTCTAATATTAAAGTCAATGCAAAGTGTTACACAGACGTACGTAATAACAATGCAGACATCATTGAGACTCTAAAGAACAATCCACAGCATTTTGTGGAAGATGTAAAGAATGGCAAAGAATTTTGGAAAGCAAATAATAATAGAAATATGAAGTTTAATGCAATAGTAGGAAACCCTCCTTATAACTTGTCAAGTAATCATGCTAATCAAAATCGTCAACCTCCGATTTTTCATAAATTCATTCAGGTTGCAACTTTGATAAGTCCAGAATATGTTACGCTTATAACTCCTGCAAGATGGTATATAAGTAATATTCTGTTAGGAACATTCCCACATGATTTCCTGGCAGATAGGCATGTTGTGTCACTATTTGATTTTCCGTATGAGACAGACTGTTTTAAAGATCCTAAAATCCGCAACTATCATCCAATACACGATTAAGGGTAGATTTATGAGTCGTTAGTAGCAGCTTTCAGTAAAAAGCAACAGCACAACATCAATATGTAGCCACCATCCCCTTACCCCACGATGCGACTTGAGGTAATACGCAGATTCAAACCGGAAAGAAAGGATTCTTATCCGAATTCTGTTTTGAAGGGTTTTGCATAAGCTCGGTTCTCTGTGTAGATATTCAGCACGTATTGCCTTGCAGTCATGATCCACTTGGCAGGTACGGAGATGAATCTGAAGACAAAAGCCTTTATGCGACTCGTTTTCTTGAGCCCAAAAGCCTTGGTGTCAAGCCTGCTCATGATGGTCTTGTAGAAATTGTGTATCAATGCAGTAAGCAGAAGAAAGACAGTATTCTCCGCCATGAATGACTTGGGGAGCCTGCTCCAACCGAATCCGTTGTTCATGTCGTCAAAGATACGTTCCTTGCCGCCACGCAGATTGTAGAATTCAACAATGTCCCTTGTCGATGACTTGTAATCGTTGGTCAGAATACAACGGTAAGTGTATTCGCCTTCCCACAGGTCAAGGTCGCCACTGTTGCGTCTTTGTCTCTGGATGACAAGACGATAGCACTTGCCTTCCCATTTCTCAACGAGAATGGAATTGAGTTCGAACTGGATGCCGTTAATCTCCTCCGTCTTCCATCCTCTCAGAGCAAAGATGTCATTGTAGAGCGAACTGCATCGGTTGGCACGGATGTAGAAATGTTTGCAATGCTTCTCTATCTCACTGACGATTTCCTTCGAGCAGGAACCGCAGTCTGCCCTGAAGCGATTTACACGGATGTTCTGGGATTCCAGAAGAGCGAAGAATCTCTTATGGGTGTCTGCCTGATGAAAACGCACATTCGTGTTACCATCGCTGTTCTCGATATAGACTATCTTGTCACCGATAACATATACGCCAGGCCTGTAGCCGAGGAACTTTTTGTAGGTCGGTTTTGCATCATACTTCTCCGTTTCAAGGAACTGATGGTCAAAGTCAACATCGTATTCCTCAATTTCCTTCAACTCGCCTGTAGAAACCAAAGCGTTTATAAGCAATGTGTTGAGTTTGTCTGCAGTATTGAAATCATAGGTCTTGCCTTGGTCGGAAGTATAGGAGATGTTTTCCTGTGTCAGTTCCTTGATGGCTCTGAGGATGGTATCAGAGCTGCATGTACGAAGGGTAGGATGATACGAGAGATGGCGCATCAGTTGTGACGTTACATCTTCCACGCATGAGCCGCCACAGAAATAAACGCTCATCAGCGAACGGACTATCTCGCTGAACTGATATCCGAAGATACTGCTGCATCTCTGACCCAGTGTTGAGTCGATAACGGGTGAAAGCATGGAGTCAAATTTCTCCATGATTGAAAAAATTCCTCCAAAAGGTGTGAGTTTCTCAGATTTAATTTGTATTTTTGCCATGTCATATTAGAGTTTTGCTTGTTTTCTTTTTGCAACACTAAGATAAGTGAAAATTCTGACATGGCAAAATCCTGGGCAACTTTTTGTTGCTCAGGAACTTATAAATAAAGTTAAATTATAGTGTTGCGGAATTAAGGAAGATGTTGAAATAAAGGGTGGTGTAAGTTATTTTTTGTGGGACAAAAACAAGGAATCAGAGTGCCGTGTTACTACTTGTATAGGAGATTCCAGAGAAGTGTCTTATAGATATCTCAAATTCAATGAAAATGAAGATATTTTCATAAGATATAATCAAGCTATTCCTATATTAGAAAAAGTATTAACAAAGACAGATAAGTTCTTCAATACACTTGTTTCTTCACAAAATCCATTTGGGTTTAATACGGCTGTTAAGGGAGAAGAAAATGCTGGGCCGAAATCTGTATATTTATATACAAAGGGATTAGTAAAATCCTATATAGATAGAGATAAGGTCTTATTACATCCAGAATGGATTGACTGTAAGAAAATACTTACATCCAAAGCTGCTGAAGATGGTACATTACCAGGAAAAGTTATCACTCAATTTAATATGGTTGGGGAGGGAACTTGTTGTAATGGTACGTTTGTTGTAATCAATCCTACAAATTCAGAAAATGGTGAAGAAATATGCAAAAATGTAATGAAATACATGAGCACCAAATTCTTTAGATTTTTAATGTCTACAAGAAAGTATACGCAGGATGTAAAGGATACAACTTTCTCTTTTATCCCATGTCAGGACTTTACCGATAAGTCTGATGTAGATTGGAGTAAGTCTATAGATGATATTGATAATTATTTTCTTAAAGTAAAATACGAACTCTCTGATAAGGAAATATTATTCATAAACAAAATGATCAAACCGTTATAATGATTTAATATAGAATACAAATTTGAAATATGGCAGTAGAATCACATGATAAGAAACTTGACGACCTTTTGAAAATGGTTGAAGAAGGTAAAGCCCAGTTGCCGGACTTTCAGCGCAGTTGGGTATGGGATGATACGAAGATATGCAAACTTATAGAGAGTATCACCTCAGGCTTTCCTATGGGAGCCGCTATGTTTTTGGCTAATGGAGGCGAACATATTCGCTTTAAGTACCGTAAGTTTGAAGGAGTAGAGTCTGAAAATGACGTTACTCCGGAATGGCTTGTGCTGGATGGACAGCAGAGGTTGACCACTTTGTATCAGGTATTGAAAAGCAAGAAGGCAACAAGCACTCGTCTTGAAACCAATCGTGATGCAACAATCAAACGTTTCTATTACCTTGATATTAAAAAGTGTCTTGATCCGAATGCAGACAGACTTGATGCTATCGTGTCTGTTTCTGACAAGAAACAACAGACTACTAATATCGGTCGTACAGTGACACTCGATCTCTCTACTCGTGAGAAGGAATTTGAAAATCTGATGTTCCCTTTGAATATTACCTTCTCAGCCAACGATACAGATGATTGGCGTTATGACATGGAGGATTACTATCATAACAATCGTGATTACAGCCTGTTGTTCCGTGAATTCTCGCAGAAGATACTACGTCCTATCTTGGCCTATAGTATGCCTGTAATCCAACTCGATAAAGAGACCCCAAAAGAAGCGGTATGCCAGATATTCGAGAATGTAAATACTGGTGGTGTACCTCTTACAGTCTTTGAATTGGTAACGGCTACATTTGCTGCCGATGGTCATGAACTACGGAAGGATTGGGAGGAAATAAAACATTCATTTTCACAGAAAGTTAATTGTGAATTGCTACGTGAAATTTCTGGTGCCAACTTCCTTGCTGCAATGACACTTCTGGTGTCTTATTATAAACGTGTGGATTCAGGTAATGATGAACGAGTAGCTGTAACCTGCAAAAAAAGAGATATACTTAGACTTGAGCTGAAGGACTATGAAAAGTATCACGATGCTCTTGTACAAGGTTTTGGCGATGCTGCTAATTTTCTTGTTCACCAAGGTATTTACAGATCTCGTGACCTTCCATATACCTCTCAACTCATTCCTCTTGCAGCAATTTTTGCCTATGATAATGAAAATGGCAAGTTGTTGAACCTTGGCTCCAATCAGAATCTGTTGTCACAATGGTACTGGTGTGGCGTCATGGGCGAACTATATGGTGGTGCTAATGAGGCAAGGTTTGCACTTGATATTCTTGGTGTGTTCCGTTGGATGAATGGTGGCGAGAAACCTGATACGGTTTACCGTTCAAGTATTCAGCCAACACGGTTGCTGACTATGCAAACACGAAACAGTGCAGCTTATAAGGGAATTATGGCTTTGATTCTTCAGGATTCACCTCTTGATTTTATGACAGGCAACCGTATGGATATTGCTTCTTATATAGATGAAGATGCAGATATTCATCATATATTCCCACAAGCCTATTGTGAGAAACAGAACCTTCCACGAATTAAGTGGAATTCTGTTATCAACAAGACGCCTATCTATGCATCCTCTAATCGTTCTATTGGTGGTCATGCACCAAGCATTTATATCGGTACTATGGCAAATAAAGGCTTGGATCAAGAGATGATAAAAGCTGCCATTACTTCACACAAGGTAAACTACGACTATCTTTTTGCTGATGATTTTGATTCCTATTTTATTGATAGGGCTAAGCATCTGCTTGATAGGATAGAGAAAGCAACAGGTAAGGCTATATCAGGACGTGATAGCGAAGAAACCATCAGAGAGTTTGGCGTTGCATTACTATAATATAAAAGGTAGAAACTTTAATGTTCCTGCATCATTAGAAATAACAAGTATAGGTAAAGTTGCTTTCCGGTACTTTCACCTAAAGGTCTTCTATAAAGGGTTGCAATCTTCGGAAAGATGGATTGCAACCCTTTATTTTCTTATCTGAAATTCATAGTGAAATGGATGCTTGGATATTTAGTTAAGTTGTTTATAGTAAATTAAATACACTTAAATATGGGTTTTAGGTGCATTTTATTTATATGTAGCATAAAATATACAGAAATTGAAAAAAAAATAAGTAAGTTTGTCTTATTTTTGAAATATTTTTGTTAATTTTGTAGGCGAATGGTGGGTGGTAAGCCAACACAGGATAACAGCTTGCGAAACTATCGCCACCAACTTTCTTGGCTTTGCCTGGAAAGGAGGAAATTATTAACTACTTTGCTAAAGGCTGGCAGAGGTAAAAATAAGTAAGAAGTATGAATTACAATGCTTTAACAGCAAAATCAGTTGAAATAATAGGTAAATGCCTTGAGCAATGCTTATGTACCCAAAAGAACTCTTTTGTGGCCGACCTTTTTGGCAATATCTCTCCTTTTGATGAAGAATTTTACACTTCTTCCCTTGTTGATTCTAAGATAGTAGAAGATAGATTTGTCGATGCCCTAGTAAATGCTTCTATAACTAATGATTGCGATGCTTTTAAAAAGTATCTTTCTGAAATCCTTGTTGAAGCAGAAGGGCATGAATGCGATATTAAAAAGGCAGGTGCCGAATGGGTTCAGATGTATGCTTGTGATACTCCAACTTGTTTTAGGGATTATGCTGCTTATCTTGAACAAGCAGAGAAATTCGCTAAAATTGAGGAATCTTTCTTTAGACAATTTTGCAATACAAGAAAGCATGGTCGAAAAATGTGGAATTCTGCAGGTGCACCTATTCGCCATGACCTTCATAAGTCTTCATCTGTATGCAGCGATAACTATTCAATATCGCTTTATACTTTAAAGCAATGTGCCGGTAAAGACGCAATGCAGATTTTTGGTCTTTATAAGAGAATTATTTCTTGTTTCCTTAGAACCTACAGATATGCGCAGGGTATTGATCTTTATGCTCAAAGCCTGCATTCAAATCCTATCCAGGCACGTATCATTCTAAATAAAAATATCGAGCAAGCATTTTTTGATTTGAAAATTCAGGATGCGAATAATATTGATAAAGATATGATTGACTTGGCGAAGAGAAAAATAGATGCACAAATGCTTAATAGTATCTATAACAAGACTATTATGGATCTTGCTCCTTTTTATTATCATTATATTACAACAGGACAATTCCCTTGGTTTTCTATACTTCTTAAAGATAAGGAAAATCATTATGGCAAATTAACGGAGATAGAACATAATATTTTCAAAGAAATCAAAGATCCTATGCTGCGTGAGAAAGCTGCTTTGAATACACGAAAACTCATTTATAATTTTGCTAAACTGCAAAAAACCAAATATGAGGGATGCAATCATCAGATGAAAACTCTTACTGATGGCGAGGTTCTGGCATTCATGGTTGAAGATATGGATAATTCAGTCATGGTTAACTATCCTATGAAAAAACTGTTGAGAGATTATTTTTGTAAACTGCGCAATCAAGAGGCAGATGCAGATGTAAATAAAATATATAAGGCTTTTAATTATGCAAAGAACAATATGTCTGATCATGATAATAAGAAAAAGGCCTTTGATGAAAAGGTAAAAGAAATTCTCGATTCATAGGATTTTTTATATATGCGCATACTAGTATTTAGGATTGTCTATTGCCGGCAATCCTTTTTTTGTTCTCTAAACTGAATGTTTTTATCCTAATTGGGATAAAATAAAAGCTAAGTTGTCCTAAATGGTCTTACCTTGTAATAATAATAGGCTGTTTTTATCCTAAGCGCACTTTTAAAGCTCATATTTATCCTAAATTGCTAAAAATAGAAGTCTAGTAAAAGCTGTCCGATTCTTATTATTTCTTACTATTTTTGCAACCAGAAACCAAGATAGTTATGCGCATTAAGCTAGATTCTTGGAGCATTGCGATATATAAGTCTCTCGCAGTGTTGGTTTCTTGCAAAAGATGCCTGTTGAGGCTTTGGGAACACATCTTTTGCCATTTTATGATGAAACATAATAATTATGTTAGTATGGGGAGTTTTGAGTCAAGCTCATCTGCCCCTCGTTACATCGGAGAAATCCTCAATGAGTATTTACTCCACAGCAACGCCCCTCTGGCTGCGGCTTATCGCAAGCACGTGCAGGAGATGATGGCAAGTAATGAATCTGTTGATTATATCAAGAAAGGAGAACGGTATGATTAACATTGATTCTAAACAGAAATTGGATGAATTCATGGCTCAGGAAGCTCAGCAGCAGACTGAATCCCAGAAGCTGGCTCAGGCTCTTGCTTCAGGGGCTGCTCAGCAGCAGGGCAGGGATAGCTTTTTCAATGTGTCCACTTTAAAAGAGGACCTGGAGAAAGGACGGAAAATGAAACCTCCGAAGGAACTTATTCCCCATATTCTGGTGGAGCATGAGACTACGATTCTCTTTAGCGGCCCGGGTGTGGGTAAAACAGTCCTCGCCATTCAGATAGCTATCGAGTTGGCTGAACAGGGAATGCGGGTACTTTATGTCAACTTTGAGCTTTCGACTCAGCAATTGGCTCTGAGATATCCCAACAAGGATAGTCCTGATACACTCTACCACGCTAGCATCGATTATACCAAGATGCACGATGTTACCGACCAGAGCATGATTCTTTCTGAGATTGAGCGAATGGCACTGGAACTGAATATAGAGGTGATAATCATAGATAACTTTACCAATCTCTGTATCAATTCTAAGGAGGCAGCTGAAGCTGGAAAAACCATGCAGCAACTGGTAGCTATGCGTATGACTCACAACTGTACCATGCTCATCCTTGCCCATACGCCTAAGCGCAAGCAGGGCGATCCGCTTACAATCGATGACCTGGCTGGTAGCAAGCTTCTCAGTAACTTTGCCGATAACATAATTGGTTTCAACAAATCGAGAAAGGACAAGGATATGCGCTACTTCATCCAACTGAAGTATCGTTCTCTCCCAATCGAACTTGATTTCAAGAACGTGCAGGAACTTACGTTGACCAGTTCTGACGGATGGCTCCATTTTGAATATGGTGGCTATGATGAGGAACGGGCACATTTGCCAAGATCAAGAGATGAAAGGGCAGAACTGGAGCGCGATATCATTCGTGAACTCAAGCAGCCTAATGGCTCTTCTTATCGGGAAATTGCTGACAAACTGGGTACCAGTTTGAGTATGGTTCAGCGTGTTGCCAAGAGCAATAACTTGAACAGAAAAGGCAAGTAAGCCTTACAAGAAGTAAGTATTTGTATCAGGGATGTATCATTCAGATTTTTGATACAAAATGATACTTAATTAATTGATATAGATATAGTTAGACTGTATCATGAGTGATACAGCTGCTATATCTGATACAAAGGGAATGTATCATCCTTGATACATAATAACCTTCTGAATATCAATAGATTAATGGTTGTTTTGTGTCAATGCGGAAATGATACACTCTGATACATTTTTTTTATCATTAAATTTCTGAAAAAATGAAAAATGATATAAGATTTGTTTTGGAGCGCTATCATGCCGGTGGAGCCAATCGCTATGTCTGCCCTCAATGCGGACGCAAGAAGTGCTTTACCCGATATGTGGACCTGGAGACGGGCGAGTATGTGGCTGACGACTGTGGTAAATGCGACCATACGGCATCGTGTGGCTATCATTATCCACCGCGTCAATACTTCCATGATCATCCGGAACTTAGCTGCAAGAAAGATTACCAGACGGAATACGTAAATGGTAAACCCTTGCTGGGATTGGGAAACAGGCATCAGTGGGCAGATGAAGCCCGAAACAGAGAGATGCTTTCCCGTAAGAACAGATTGCTTGTGCAACCTCAGGATAGGCGACAGACCGAGTTCTTCAGCCCCGAATGGGTACAGAAGGCGATGCTGAGACCGAGTGCTTTCAGTATGTGGTTTGAAGGCCTGAACATCGGTGGTGATGCCCGGCAGGTGCTAGCCGATTATTGTGTGGAAGGTACTGCCCGAGACGTCGTTGTGCAGGGGGTTAACTATGGCAGGGCAGTGGTGTTCTGGCTGATAGACGAACAGCAGCGGGTGCATGATGCCAAGCTGATGGCTTATCGCAATGACGGTCATCGGGTACAGGGATGGGCCAACACCATGCGTTCCATCTGCGAACGTTCTCATGTCGGACCGCAACTTCAGAATACCGAAAAGGTGCTCTTTGGACAGCATTTGCTTCCCCGCTATCCCGATAAGACGGTATGTATCGTGGAGAGTGAGAAGACATCGCTTATCTGTGCCTGCCGCTATCCGCAGTACCTGTGGCTGGCAACGGGCGGATGTGGCAATCTGCAGACCGATAAGCTGCTCCACTTGCAGCATCGAAGACTCGTGGTTTATCCCGATAGCGGAGAGTATGACAAGTGGAAGGAGCAGATGGCTAAGAGCGGATGTCGGGATTATAGGGTGGTAGACTTCATGGAGCAGTTTGAGGCGAATACCGATATTGCCGATATCCTGTTGGGTGAGGCTCAGCAGAAACCCGAATTTCTGCTGCCACCTCCTCCAGATGTCTGCCCCTTCTAAACATAAGGTTTACGCTCCGTAAGTATCATCTTTAGAGGGCGTAAGTATAAGGGTTAGAAAAATAATTAAAATGCAAATTTAAAATGTAAATATGATGACAAATTTTAAAGTAAGAGCCTATGGAAAATCAGAGCTTGCCTGGCTCTATTTTCCAACAGCCAATTCGGCTCATACGGCAGTAAACCATCTGATGGCTTGGGTGTATCGCATTCCGCAACTTGTTGACGGACTTCAAAAGCTCGGCTATCGTAAGACGGCAAAGTTTTTTACACCCCGAGAGGTAGCTCTCATCATCGATTATCTAGGTGAACCATAAGAAAATCCTGATAAAGTATGCTATCTCACGCAACGTATGGTATCGTATGAATGACTTGATGGAATTTTGTATCTTTGCTGTGTAAACCAAAGGGGTTTACTCGATGAAACTCTCTACCCGATGGGGTGATGGATCCTATACCTTCTGAAGGAATATGGAGATGCGGAATCGGCAGTAATTAACTCAAAATTCTGAAAGGTATGATTAAGTATGTTTTGAAGCAGAACAAGAACAAGAAGAGTCTTGCTTATCTTAAGTGGTATGCTTTCCCATTGGTGGAAGAGACGATGGATTTGGCTGAACTTGCCAAGCACATGGAGGAGCACAATACCGGATTCACCGAGGCGATGTGCCTGGGCATGATGACTGCCATGGTGAAGTGTATCAAGGAGCAGCTCCTGGCTGGTAAAAATGTGAAGATAGACAACCTTGCCATCTTCAGCGTGGGTATCCGTAACAAGGAGGGAGCCAAGACCGAGGCTGAGTTTACTGCGGTAAACAATATTGCCGGAGTGAAGCTCAGAGCCCGTGCTACTGGTACATTGAGCAATGCCAACCTTAACACTTCGGCTAGTGTGAGAAGAGCAAGCAATGTTTTTGTTGCAAGTTCAGGCAGTGGTTCAGGTAGTAACATCGCTGGTGGCAATACAACTACCGGAGACAACAGTCAGACTGGTGGAAGTTCTTCATCTGAAGGTAATACCGACAGCGGTGATGGCTTAGAATAAAGCCTTCTGAGACAAAAGACAGCCTTAAAATTAAAAATCCTCGTCCGATATTTGAAACCGGACGAGGATTTTTTTATCCAACTTTCTCTTCTTTCAGTTTTCCGAAGAAATCGAATGAGGCATCCCAATCCTTCCAGACTGGCTCTCTGCCCAATTCCTTCAATCTCGCATTGATAACCTTGGCGGTACGCTCATCGCTTACGGTGAACTGCTCCAATGCCTGAGGATAGGTATGGTAACCACCAGGATTTACCTTTGATTCTGCCGACATGGTGGTGACACCCAGTGTTGCCATGTTGTCACGGATGTAGGCTGGCTCACGGGTAGAGTAGGAGATATCTACATCGTGGTCGAAGATACGCATGGCGAAAGTTGCCTGTGCCAACTGCTTATCGGTCATGAAGCAGTTTGGCTGGAAACCTTCGTTCTGTGCAGGGCGCATACGAGGGAAGTTCACGCTGTACTTGGTCTTCCAGTAGTGCTTCTGCAGGTAGCGCAGGTGATGAGCCATCATCACTACATCCGTGCGCCATTCCTTCTCCAAGCCGATGAGCACACCCATACCGATGGAGTGAACGCCTGCCATACCCATGCGGTCGAAACCGTCGCAGCGCCACTCAAACTTGCTCTTCATGCCACGTGGGTGGTAGAGCTTGTAGTGCTCGTGGTTGTAGGTTTCCTGGAAACAGATGACACCGTTCATGCCGTGGTCGGCGAGGGTTTTGTAATCCTCTGTAGAGAGCGGCATCACCTCAATCTTCACGTTAGAGAAATACTTCTTGGCAATGTCGATTGCCTTGGCAAGATAAGGGGTGCCAGCCTTTGCCGGGTTCTCGCCCGTAACGAGAAGGATGTTCTCGAATGGAGCCAACTGCTTGATTGCCTTGTACTCGTTCTCAATCTGCTCTGGGGTGAGGATGGTGCGTGCCATCGGATTCTCACGATGGAAACCGCAATACACGCAGGAGTTGGAGCATGAATTGGTGATGTAGAGAGGAATGAACATCGACATGGTCTTGCCGAAGCGCTCCTCGGTATATTTGCGGGAAAGACGCGCCATCACCTCCAGGTATGGCTCGGCTGCAGGTGAAAGCAGTGCCATGAAGTCGTTCACATCGCAATGGTCCTTGGCAAGGGCACGGCGCACATCGTTATCGGTCATTCGAGCAATGCGCTCCGTGGTCTCCTCCCAACTGATATTCTTTAATTCGTCTGAAAACATTTTCTTACTTTTTAAACTTTCTCAAATCGTGTGTCAACTTGGCTGCGCAGAAGTTTGGACCACACATGGTGCAGTACTCACCGTCTGTATGACCTGCCTCCTCGAAATACTTTAAGGCGAGCTCTGGGTCGAGAGAGAGGTGGAACTGGTCTCTCCAGCGGAACTCGAAACGTGCCTTGGAGAGGGCGTTGTCGCGGATAGTTGCACCTGGATGACCCTTTGCCAAATCGGCTGCATGAGCGGCAATCTTATAGGTTACCACACCTGTGCGCACATCTTCCTTGTTAGGCAATGCGAGGTGCTCCTTAGGTGTTACATAGCAGAGCATGGCAGTGCCGAGCCATGCTATCTGGGCGCCACCGATGGCTGAAGTGATGTGGTCGTAACCTGGGGCGATATCGGTAACCAATGGGCCGAGGGTGTAGAATGGTGCCTCGTGACAGTGGTCGAGCTGGCGCTCCATGTTCTCCTTGATCTTCTGCAATGGCACGTGACCTGGACCCTCGATGAATGCCTGTACGTTCTTGTCCCAGGCACGGGTAACAAGCTCGCCCATGGTATCCAACTCGGCAAACTGGGCTGCATCGTTGGCATCGGCAATACAGCCTGGGCGCAGACCATCACCCAAAGAGAGGGCAACGTCATACTGTGCCACGATGTCGCAGATATCGTCGAAGTGCTCATAGAGGAAACTCTCCTGATCGTGGTAGAGACACCACTTGCTCATGATGCTACCGCCACGGCTCACGATTCCGCAGAGACGGCTGTCGGCGAGATGCACATTGTGGCGACGGATGCCGGCATGGATGGTGAAATAGTCAACACCCTGCTCGCACTGCTCGATGAGGGTATCACGGAATACCTCCCAGTTCAGATCCTCTACCTTGCCGTTTACCTTCTCCAAAGCCTGGTAGATAGGCACGGTTCCTACTGGTACAGGACAGTTGCGCACAATCCATTCACGGGTTTCGTGGATGTTGTCGCCGGTAGAGAGGTCCATCAAAGTATCGCCTCCCCACTTGCAAGACCATACAGCCTTATCCACCTCTTCCTCGATGCTGGAGGTAGTGGCAGAGTTACCGATGTTGGTATTGATCTTCACGAGGAAGTTGCGGCCGATGATCATCGGTTCACTCTCCGGGTGGTTGATGTTGGCAGGAAGAACGGCACGTCCGCGTGCAATCTCATCACGAACATACTCAGGGGTGATATGGGTATCGATGCCCAACTCCTGGCAGTTCATGTTCTCGCGGATAGCCACGTACTCCATCTCTGGAGTGATGATGCCCGCCTTGGCATAAGCCATCTGGGTGATATGCTTGCCAGCCTGAGCACGGCGAGGCAACTGGATGTGCTCGAAGCGGAGATGGTCGAGGCTATGGTCAGCAAGGCGCTGCTTGCCATACTCGCTGGTAACTTCCTTGAGCTGCTCGGTATCGTTGCGGTCGAGAATCCACTGCTCGCGCATTCTTGGCAAGCCCTTCTTCAAATCTACCTGATAGTTAGGGTCGCTGTAAGGACCGCTGGTATCGTAGATGTAAACCGGAGCGTTTGGCTCTGTATGAGGAATGCCGCGCTCATCCTTCACAACAGTAGGAGTGAGGTTTACCTTGGTCATTCCAACCTTGATCTGTGGGAAGAGTTTTCCCTGCATATACGCCTTTTCTCTCTGGGCGTAAGCTTTCTTATCGTTTGGCATAATTTTTTAAAGGTAAAAAGGTAAAAAGGTAAAAGGGTAAAAAGAGCGTTCTTGCTTCTTTGCCTTCATCCTTCATGCCTTTGTATTATCTATATTATAATTAGTCGTTGAGGAATGCGGTGAGAGGAGAACTTGCCTCAGCACAATCGCTGATGGCTCCGAGACCTGCCTCGTAAGCACGGCGACCGCATACTACAGCTTCCTTGAATGCCTTAGCCATCTCTACAGGGTCACCGGCAACGGCGATAGCTGTATTAACCAGGCAAGCGCTGGCACCCATCTCCATAGCCTCGGCAGCGTGGCTAGGTGCACCGATACCTGCATCTACTACCACTGGAACAGTAGCCTGCTCGATGATGATCTGCAGGAAGTCCTTCATTCTCAATCCCTTGTTGGTACCGATAGGTGCAGCAAGTGGCATCACGGTAGCAGCACCAGCCTCTTCGAGGTGCTTGCAGAGGGTAGGGTCTGCCTGGCAATACGGCAATACCACGAAACCGAGCTTTACCAGTTTTTCGGTAGCCTTCAGCGTCTCGATAGAGTCTGGAAGAAGATAGCGAGGGTCTGGGTGGATTTCGAGCTTGAGCCAGTTGGTTCCGAAAGCCTCGCGAGCCATCTGTGCTGCGAAGACAGCCTCCTCGGCGTTGCGCACGCCACTGGTGTTAGGAAGGAGCTGGATATTTGGGTTCTGCACAATATGAGAGAGCAGATCGTCCTGCTTGTCTTCGAGTTCGATACGTTTCATAGCAACAGTAACCATTTCTGTTTCTGATGCTTTGATGGCTTCAGCCATGAGGGCATTGTTGTTAAACTTTCCTGTACCCAAGAAGAGGCGGGAGTTAAACTCTCTGCCTGCGATTACTAATTTTTCCATTGTTTTATTATAGAGTTGTTATTTTTGTTTTCATTTCTGTAGGAAAAGTACTTTTGGGTGATTCTTTTCCGCAGTATTCTGAGACCATTATCCTCCGCAGAACGCTTTTACGATAACGATGTCTGCTCCTTCTGCGATGATTGTGTTTTCCCATTCATCACGAGGCACCATTTCGTTACTGATAGCTACTGCAACTCCTGTAGCTGGCAAATCGAGTTCCTGGGCTAACTCCCTGATGGTTTTAGCCTGTGTCTCGGTCTCTTTGTTGTTGATAGTTACTTTCATATTCTGTTCGTTTTATATGATGAATAATCCGTTTGTTTACGCTTTTTCTATCGCCCGAAAGCGATGATAAGATAATATGTAATCAAACACGGTGAACTTCCAGATGAAAGCCTTAAGAGAAAGAATAAAGCGCTATCAAATATCCCTGCGACAGCATTACCTGCATCAGGTTCAATGGGTATCATCTCAGCCGAATCTTTCAGCACCCCGTGATAATCGCTTGCAAAAGTAATGATAATATCGGAAAAACAATAGAATTTCAAAAATATTTATGCTAAATTAACGCAGAATGTACCTTTCGCTTTACTGGTGTTTCTTTCTGCAATCCGGACATTCGCCTTTGATGACAAAGGAAATAGAGTGGGGGTAAAAGCCTTCGGGCAGTTCGAAACTTGGAATATGGATATCCTCCATACAGAAGGAACGCTGGCAAGATTCGCAGTAGAAATGAATATGCCCGTCGTGATGATCGCAAGCCCCTTTTTCTTCGCAGAGTTCGTAGCAGAGTACGCCTCGCCCATCTTCGAAGGCATGTACCACATCATGTTCCAGGAAGAGGGTAAGGGTACGGAAGATGCTCGACTTGTCCATCGAAACCATCTTTCGTTCCAGATTACTCAGACTCTGTGGGTTCTGTTCGCCCATCAGGGTCTTCATTACGAGTATGCGGTTGGCGGTTGGCCGAATGCCTTTCGATTCCAGCCTGCTGATCATATCTTGTGAGTTCATCGTTTCTTTTTTTTTTATTTGTACTAATCGGTTGCAAAGATACAAAAAAAGCGTGTAAGTATGGTAACTTACACGCTTTTTCTTTATTTAAACGTAATTACTTTTTGCTTTCAATCTAGTTTATGCCGCAGCATGAAGGGATTGGAACCCTTATGCGCAAGCACAACCACGGCTTCTGTTCAAAGCCTCACCATACATTTCCATTGCGGTCATGTAATCTGCAAGAATAGCCTTCAAGGCCTTCTTGATGTTTGCATACATTGTTTTCATAATCGTTATCCTTTTTTTAAAAATTAATACTTGGCATTTCTGCCATTTCCTTTTTCCTTTTATTCATGAACGGTGGTCAATTTTACTTGCCCATCTCCATGTTGTTGTTTACATTTACAGCCTTGACAATCATAGCTGCCACAACTGTAAGAATCATTACTGTCGTCATCATAATTTGTTTCCTTTCTTTCTTTGTGGAGCCTCCATGTGAGGTCTCCTGTTTTACATTATCCTTATTACAATCTCACTGTTTTCTGGTGCAAAGGTAATGCCTTTTTCTTGAATATCTGTCACAAAGACATGACAAAATGATGAAAAAGGGGCTTTTTTTGATACACGTCAACTAAACAGCAATGGCGGCTTGATATACGTCAAGCCGCCATGCTGTCATATTGAGAAATGTGTCATATTTCTTATGTTTCTTCGGATTTCTGATGCTAAATCAGTTCCAGAATCTTGTCGAGAATCTTTTCTACGGTTGAAGAATCGGTTGCTTCATCGAGTTTCTGGTTGATTTTCTCTTCCAGTTTCTTGCTTACCTTGTCGGCAGCCTGATCCATGGCCTGGTTTGCCTTGTCTTCCAGTTTCTTCTGAACGGAAGCGCCCAGTCCGTCTTCTTCTGAACCATCGCTGTTATTATCGCTTACCGAAGGTGATTCATCGGTTGATGAGCTGGTGGTTTCTTCTATCTGCAGATTGTCGGCACCTTCCAGCGCCTTCACCATATCATCAGCATTCATCGTGTAAACGCTGCCAAGGATTCCGAAGCTTACGGTGTGCTGCTTGCCATTAAACTCAACGGTTCCCTTAGAGCATACGATATAGTTGTGGTATTCGAAGAGCTGGTTCATCACTTCATCAATAGCGCTTCCTGCCATCATTTTGGCAATGGAACGGATGCTTTGGGTGAAGAAGTTGTTATCACTGGTTTCTGTAGCCTTGTCGATAGCCTTGGCTGCCTCAGTTTTTACCTTTTCTTTGTGGGCATCAGGTCCTGGATTGGTTATGGAGAAAACCAGGAAGAGAAGTACGATAAGCCCTAAGATGACTTTCCTGAGGGTCTTGCTCGATTTTTTCTTTTCCGGTTCCTGTCTGTAGCCCTGGTTCATTGCTGCGCCGTGCTGAAAACCTTGCTGGTAAGCTTCCTGCTGTGCCTGCTGGAAACCCTGCTGGTTTGCAGCCTGAAAGTTTGCTGCTTCTGTTCCGTTGTTGCCGGTTGCATCTGTTGATGTTCCTTCTGCATTTTCTTTGTTGGCTGTATTAGCTTTGATTGCTTCTACTGTTTCAAGAACAGTCTTCAGTTCTGCTATTTTCCAAGCAGGAGTCCAGTCTTTCATGCCTTGTGCCCAAACAAGGGTTTCGGGTGTGATAGCCTTCTGGACGAGTTGCTCCAGGCTGAATGGCCCCGCTTGCTGTCCGTTATTCTCAATGATAAAATATTCCATCATGTATTCTTTTATATAACATTTTTCTTAAAAGCCAATAAGGAGTTTCTTTCACTCTTCATTGCTTATTAGTGTGTAGCTTTCCACCAACCGGTTTTCTCTCTGCCCTTGATAGCTACGCTGTGCGGGCTAGGGTCGGAGATAGAAAGACCGCAATAATTTTTCACTTTAAAGGTTGCACCTCTATAACTCATTAACGCTGTATAAGCTTCATCTGTATGAGCTGCTGCTTTGATTGTGAGTTTCATCTGTGAATTAAATTTATCTTTCAGAGAGCCGCTTGGAACGAGACTATCTACGTATACGCTCATGTCGTAGAAGAGGTTGGGAGAGAAACCATCCAAAGGCTGTATGGAATCGAGCGGAACGGATGATGAGAGGGTATATTTGCTATTAATTTCCTTCATCACTTGGGCTAGATTATCCATCTGTCTGCAGTCGATGGCCGCCATGTTACAATATGGGTAGCTATCATTCTTATAGAAATTGACAACTCCGTTGACAAATCCTGAGTAGTTGGGTGCTGAACTGTTGAGGTAACTCCATGTGGTTTTGTATGGAACGCCGGCTCCCATTACTTCGCTACTTGAACTGATCATGAAATTAGTGACGTCTTTCAGTTCGTATGCAGTCTCTACATTGCCCATATAGCATGCATCGAAGAGGATGTACTGCATCTTGGTGCCGCTGAGTTTGATGCCTTCGGCTAGGGTAGGAATGTCGAGAGCGTTTTCTTTTAAGCTCACACTTCCGAAGAAACGGGTGATAGGTTTGTTGGGATCGGGACCATACTGTATTCCGCTGAAATTGCCGGTAGCGGTAGGGTAGCTGGTGCTTCCTTTCTGAGCAAAACCGGCATTAGGTCTTGCCATATAAGGATAGTTAACCCAATCGCTGTTGTAGGTCCATCCGCAGCCATGAGCTCCGATGATGAGCGAATAATTCAGGGCTTCAGCACGGCGTTTCACCTCATTCAGAATCTCTGCAAATCCTTCTGCTGTAGTATATGTAGCTTCATCGTATGTCTTCAACGTGTCGCGGATGACGGCTTTCTTATTGCCGTCATACTGAAGATCTATGAGATAGCTCTTCTTGTAATTCTGACTCATGAAGACCATTACACGCGAATTGTTCAATCCCTTCTTGGCAACAATACCTTCGCAGATACTGTCAACGTTGTTTTTCAAAAAACTTGTGAGACTGGATGTGTTGGTTCCACCCGTCCAAGGATAGAAGACGAAGATAGTCTGCTTATTGACGCTTTCTACATCAATAGCTTCATCACCGCAACTGGTGAAAGTTGCTGCAAGAGATAGCGTACATATAAATAAGGTGAAAAGCTTCTTGATCATAATTAAAAATGTTGAATGTTGAATGTTGAATGTTGAGTTGCAATCTTGCTAACGAATCAGCTTGACTAATTCAACATTCTACACTCAACATTCAACATTAAATATAATACTATTATTTCTTCTTGAGTTCCTCGATGGTTGCCTTGAGGGCAGCAATCTTCTCAACAGAGTCGCTTTCCTTCTTGCGCTCCAGGGCTACTACCTTCTCAGGTGCGTGAGCTACGAAGTTCTCGTTGCTGAGCTTCTTGCGTACGCCCATCAGGAAGCCTTCCAAGTGCTTGAGCTGGGCCTCAGCCTTCTCAATCTCGGCAGCTACGTCGATGAGGTCGCCCAATGGTACGGCAAACTCGTCGGTACCTACCATGAAGCTTGATGCATCGGCACTCTTCTCAGCGATGACCTCAATCTTGTCGAGGTTCGCCATCTTCAGAGTTACGTCGTTGTAAGCCTCGAAATCGTTCTTGCCTACTACCTGCAGAGACAATTGCTCCTTCTGGGCAATGTTCTTCTGGTTGCGAACGGTACGAACACCGGCGATAATCTGCTTCACAGCCTCGATATCTGCTGCCAACTTCTGCTCCTCGGCTGTAGGTGCAGGAATATCCAGTTTCTCGCGCATGATGCTCTCGCCATCCTTGCGGTCGTAGATGTGCTGCCACAACTCCTCGGTGATGAATGGCATGAATGGATGCAACATCTTCAGCAGGGCATCGAAGAAACGGAGGGTAGCATCGTAGCTCTTCTGGTCGATAGGCTGGCCGTAAGCTGGCTTCACCATCTCCAGGTACCAGGATGAGAACTCATCCCAGAACAGCTTATATACTGTCATCAATGCCTCAGAGATACGATAGTCCTTAAACTGCTTCTGCATCTCCTCGTTCACTTCCTTGAGCTTGGCATCAAACCATTTCACTGCGATTTCTGCACTCTTAGGCTGCTCGATATCCGCTGTCTCCCAACCCTTCACGAGGCGGAGGGCATTCCAGATTTTATTGTTGAAGTTACGTCCCTGCTCGCAGAGGCTCTCGTCGAAGAGGATGTCGTTGCCGGCTGGAGCGCTGAGCATCATACCCATACGAACACCGTCGGCACCAAACTTGTCAATCAGAACCAATGGGTCTGGTGAGTTACCGAGACTCTTGCTCATCTTGCGGCCGAGCTTATCGCGAACGATACCTGTGAAATATACGTGCTTGAATGGCATCTTGCCACGATACTCGTAGCCAGCCATGATCATACGTGCTACCCAGAAGAAGATGATATCCGGACCAGTTACGAGGTCGGAAGTAGGGTAGTAGTAGTTGATCTCCTCATTGTCAGGATGCTCGATACCATCGAACAGAGAGATAGGCCACAACCATGAAGAGAACCAGGTGTCGAGGCAGTCGCTCTCCTGCTCAAGATCCTCTGCCTTGATGTTGGCATTCTTCTCCTGAGCGAGTTTCAGAGCCTCCTCTGCAGTCTCAGCTACCACGAAATCCTTCTTGCCGGCATTGTCGAAGTAGTAGGCTGGGATGCGGTGACCCCACCAGAGCTGACGGCTGATACACCAGTCCTTGATGTTCTCCAACCAGTGGCGATAGGTGTTCTTGTACTTCTTAGGATAGAACTCGATATCATCGTCCATTACTGGAGGAAGGGCGATGTCGGCAAAGTGCTGCATCTTGAGGAACCACTGTGTAGAGAGCTTTGGCTCGATAGGCACATTGGTACGCTCTGAGAAGCCCACCTTATTATTATAGTCCTCAATCTTCTCCATCAGACCGGCGTTCTGAAGGTCGATGGAAATCTGCTTGCGCACGTCCATGCGGTCCATACCTACATAGAGACCTGCTGCCTCGCTGATGGTACCATTGTCGTTGAAGATATCGATGGTTTCCAAACCGTGCTTCAAACCGAGTGCGTGGTCGTTGATATCGTGAGCTGGAGTTACCTTCAAGCAACCAGTACCGAACTCGATATCTACGTATGTATCCTCGATGACTGGAATCTCGCGGTTTACGAGAGGCACGATAACGTGCTTACCCTTCAGCCAGGTATTCTTCTTATCCTCTGGGTTGATACACATGGCAGAGTCGCCCATGATGGTCTCAGGACGGGTGGTTGCTACTACTGCATAGTATCCCTTCTCATCCTTGTGAATCACGTTCTCCTCATCCACCTGCTGGCAGTCCTGCTCTACTACGTAATACTTCAAGTGGTAGAGCTTAGAGTGCTCGTCCTTGTAGATAACCTCCTCGTCAGAGAGCGCAGTCTGAGCCTTAGGGTCCCAGTTAACCATGCGCACGCCACGATAGATGAGTCCCTTCTGGTACAGGTCGCAGAATACGTGGATGACGGCACGAGAGCGGGTCTCGTCCATGGTGAATGCTGTGCGGTCCCAATCGCAACTGGCACCGAGTTTGCGGAGCTGTTTGAGGATGATGCCACCATGCTCGTGAGTCCAGTCCCAAGCGTGCTTGAGAAACTCCTCGCGGGTAAGGTCGGTCTTCTTGATGCCCTGCTGAGCGAGGCGGTTTACAACCTTAGCCTCGGTAGCGATGCTGGCATGGTCGGTACCTGGTACCCAACATGCGTTCTTGCCCTCCATGCGAGCACGGCGAACGAGAATATCCTGGATAGTATTGTTGAGCATGTGTCCCATGTGGAGCACACCCGTTACGTTTGGTGGAGGGATAACCACTGTATAAGGTTCACGACCATCTGGCTTAGAGCTGAAAAGCTTGTTGTCGAGCCAGTACTGATACCATTTACTTTCCACTGCTTGTGGATCGTATTTACTTGCTAATTCCATTGTTTCTATCTAATTTTTATTCTTTTTCTTTCTTTTTCTTTAAAAAACGGTGCAAAGATACTAATTTTTGGGCGAAAAATACTATCTTTGCATCAAAATTATTAATTTTTGCACAAAACGATGGTTAGTAATACAGGAAAAGGACATACGAAAGAAGAAAAACTGGCGGCGTTCAGCCGCTTGCTGGATGTGCAGGACCGTTTGCGCCTGCAGTGTCCATGGGATAAAAAGCAGACATTCGAGAGTCTTCGTCCGAATACGATCGAGGAGACTTTCGAGCTTTGTGACGCCTTGATGAAGCGCGATTACAAGGATATCAAGAAGGAGTTGGGCGATGTGTTGGAGCACGTGATGTTCTATAGCATCATCGGCAGAGAAGACGGCGAGTTCGATATTTGCGATGTTTGCAATCAGGAGGCAGATAAATTGATGTTCCGCCATCCTTTCATCAACTGGAAGGAGGAAGGAAATTGGACGGTTTCGAATCCTGATATGTATATCAACGATGAGGGACAAGTGGTATATAGAGAGTCTGAAGAAGCAGAAACCGGGAAGGCTGGAACTGCCAGTTCGGAAGAAACTTTGGCTCTTGGCGCCAGCAAGCCGAAAACTGCTACTTCTGTTGAGAAAACCTGGGAACAGATTAAGCAGCAGGAGAAGGATGGAAATGAGCGGGTGTTGAGCGGTGTCCCTCATTCTCTTCCGTCTCTTATCAAGGCTTATCGCATTCAGGACAAGGCTAGAAATGTAGGCTTCGACTGGAAAGAAAAAGAAGATGTGTGGGACAAAGTGCAGGAGGAACTGGAAGAACTCAAGGTGGAACTGGCTAAAGGCGACAAAGAGAATTCTACCCGGGAATTGGGCGATTTCATCTTCTCAGTAATCAATGCAGCACGTCTCTATAAACTCAATCCGGATAATGCGCTGGAGAAAACCAACCAGAAGTTTATCCGCCGTTTCAACTACGTAGAAGATCATAGCTTAAAGCAAGGCAAAAACTTGAAAGATATGAGCTTAGAAGAAATGGATAAACTATGGGATGAAGCAAAACTTCAGGAGAAAAAGGATGATAAATAACGGTGAATCAGATAATCTTATCGACTCATCAATATAATAATAAAAACTAAAGTGTTATGAAGAAATTAGTTTATGTAACAATAGCTTTGGTGGCGCTTTTCGCTGCCAACAGTTGTAAGAACAAAAATAATGTTCCTGTTATCAGTGCAGCAGATTCGGTAGAGGTAGAGGATGCAATGAACGATTCTACTATCTATGGTGTATGCGGTGAGGGAACCTCTATGCATAGCCTGGAGCTGATTTCTGATGAAGGTGACACCCTTTCGGTGTTTATTGACGATGAGAATCCTGATGTTGTTCAGGGAGGATTGCTGGCTGGCGACCGTATTGCTCTTATCGGTTATAAGGCAGAGGATGGAGAGATGATGGCCCAGAAGATTATCAATCTGACATCCCTCTTGGGTAAATGGACTTCTCTGGATAAGAATTTTGATATCTTGGAAGGTGGAGAGGTGAAGAACAATGTGAAGGCTGAAACTAATCCTTGGACTAGCTGGAAGATACTCAATGGTAAACTCTTGCTGAATAAGGATACTTTCGCTATTGACAAATTGGGTTCTGACAGTCTTATGTTGGAGAATACTCAGGGTATCTTTGTTTTCAAGCGCCAAGAGTAAGGTCATCATGTTGAACCTGTAATTTATGATTTAGTTTTGGAACCATTTAAAGTACATATATTGGGGTGTGGCAGTGCTTTTCCCACCCTTCAGCATAGTGCCTCGGCCCAGATTATTGAGATGCGTGGCAAATGCTTTATGATGGATTGTGGAGAGGGTGCCCAGATGCAGTTCCGTCGCACTCATGTTCACTTTGCTAAGATAAATGCTATCTTTATTTCGCATCTTCATGGTGACCATTGCTTTGGCTTGCTGGGGCTTCTTTCTACCTTAGGTATGCTGGGTAGAACGGCTAAGTTAAAAGTGTATGCGCCAGAAAGTTACGGAGATTTATTTAAGCGTCAGATTGATTTCTTCATGCAGGGAATGGAATATGAAATTGAATTTGTTCCTGTAGATACCGAGAAGTCGCAAGTAGTATATGAAGATCATTCTGTAACCGTAGAAACCGTTCCTCTGCAGCATCGTGTGCCTTGTTGTGGTTACATTTTCAGAGAGAAACCGACATTGCCTCATATCCGTCGTGATATGATAGATTATTACGAGATTCCTGTAAGCCAGATTAATAACATCAAGAATGGAGCTGATTGGACAACGAAGGAGGGGGATGTAATACCTAATGCCAGATTGGTAATGCCTGCCGCTACTCCCCGCAGTTATGCTTATTGCAGTGATACCCGGTTTGTTCCGGGGTTGGCAGAAAAGGTAAAGGGGGTTACGGTGCTTTATCATGAGAGTACTTATACTTCAGAGAATGGGGACAGGGCTAAACTCTATTATCACAGTACGGCTCGACAGGCTGCAACTATAGCGAGAAATGCGGGTGTAGGCAAACTTCTTCTGGGACATTATAGTGCAAGATATAATAATGAAGAGGTATTGTTGAATGAAGCTAAAGAGGTGTTTGCGGAAAGTTATCTTACTCAGGAAGGTAAAGTGTTCTCTATAGAATAATATAGAAATATAAAAAAAAAGTGCCTTGCATCAAAAAAAAGTTCATTTTTGATGCAAGGTTTTCTCTTTATATCGTTTAATCTTTAAAAAGGATTTGAAATTGGAATCGGAAAAGAAACTCTTAGACGACATCAATAGCGGCAGTCGGGCAGCAATGCACAGATTGTATGAACGCTATGTGGGGTATGCCATGGCCGTAGCGCTGAGGTATGTCCCTATGCGCGATGATGCTGAGGATGTAGTGCAAGATAGTTTTATAAAAGTCTTTTCCGGCATTTCAAAGTTTGAATATCGGGGTGAGGGCGCTCTTCAGGCTTGGCTCTTGCGGATAGTGACAAATGAAGCGGTCAACTTTGTAAGGCAGCAAAAGCGCTTCACTATCGTGGACGAAGTTCCCGATGATATTGAGGATGAAGAGCCAGAAGTAGAAAGAGTTCCGCCTGCTGAACTGACAAGAATGATAGGAGAATTGCCTGATGGGTACAGACTGGTTCTTAACATGTTTGTTTTTGAACAGAAAAGCCATAAAGAAATTGCACAGCTGTTAGGCATCAAAGAAAGCAGTTCTGCTTCACAATATTTGCGGGCGAAAAAGCTGTTGGGCAAAAAGGTGAAAGATTATCTGAGCCAGGCAGATTGTAGTGATAATAAAGAGTTGAATCATATAAACGAGAAAAGTAATGAGTAACGATTGGACAAATAAACTTCGAGATCAGTTGGCAGACTACCAAGAGCCTGTCAGCCACGACATGTGGGCTGAGATAGAACAATCGCTTGCTCAGTCTAAAAAGGTTGGTGATGAGGAAACTGATGTAAAAAAGAGACCACAGGCTCGTTATGTTGTCTTGAAAAGATGGTCAGTAGCTGCAGCTATTGCTTTATTGGGAGTAGGAGGCAGTTATGTTTATCTGCATGATGATGAACCGGGACAGACTAACTTAGCTGTTCAGAGTTCTTTCTCTACAGCATCAGGTTCAAGCAGGACTTCTTCTGCTGTCCGTGCAGAAGCACAATCGGCAGGAAGTAAAAATGCTATCTTGCTTGCTGAAAACAATGAATCTGTACATCAGACGAATCGCCGCTCATCGGGGCGTCAATTGAACCATAGTAAATCTTCGGTATCTTCTTTGGATAGAACAGTTGCTGATAATCATGAAATAATGCTTGCAGCAGAGGTAGAAATGCCAGAACAGTCTGTTAATGCAGAGGTAAATGGTCAGGAATTATCTGTTTTGCAAAAGCAAAATGAGGATTCTGAAAGACAGATGGCCGTTTCTTCTAATCATGCAACCAAGCCGTTGGAAGAAGATGGTGGGCAGAAGCTTTATGCAGGCAGGGCGCAGGATGGTCCTTTTGAACGCAGTTATAAGGACAAGTATGAACAGAACTGGACCATGAACCTGTATGCAGAGAATGTAAGTCTGGGCTCTGGCAGTGATGGAATGTCAAACGGCATGTATGCGTCTTCAGATCCTCTTGCTGGTGGCGGCTTTGCTGATCATGGTGTTTTCCTGGCTGCTGCTTCTCCTTTAAGATATGCAATACCGAAATATGTTGAAGCGAAACATCATGCTCCTTTGGCTATAGGTGCTCAGGTTGGTATCGGACTTGCGCCTCGCTTGTCTTTGAGTACCGGTGTCGTTTATACGCGTGTTGCATCTGATTTCAAATCTTATGGTGTTTCAGAATTTGATACACATCAGGTTTTGCATTATGTGGGTGTTCCACTTGGTTTAAACTATGAGGTTTGGAGCACGGGAGGCTTTCATGCGTACGTAATGGCGGGTGGAGAAGCCGATTTCAACGTAAAGAATGATACAAAGGTTTCTGGTCATAAAGAGGACGTGAAACGTGATGGCGTTCAGTTCTCGGGTAAGGCTTCGCTTGGTGCACAGTATGATGTTACACCACAAGTGGGCTTCTATATTGAGCCAGGTGCAAAATATTATTTTGATAATGGCAGCGAAATAGAAAATACGTTTAAAGATAAGAAGTGGAATTTTAATCTCCAGTTCGGACTTCGTATTAATCTGAAATAGTGTTTGAGTCCAATTATTAATAAATATATGTACGAACTACATTTCATTTTATAACATCCTTAATTCCGCAACACTATAGTTTAATATTATTTATAAGTGCCTGAGCAACAAAAAAGTTACCCAGGATTTTGCCATGTCAGAATTTTCACTTACCTTAGTGTTGCGAAAAGAAGACAAGCAAAACTCTAATATGACATGGCAAAGATACAAATAAAATCTGAGAAACTCACTCCTTTTGGGGGAATTTTTTCGATTATGGAGCAATTTGATGCTCTTTTAGCTCAAACCATAGATTCCACCTTGGGATTGAGATGCACTATGTTTGGTTATCAATATAGCGAGATTCTACGCTCTCTGATGTGCGTATATCTTTGTGGTGGCTCATGCATTGAGGATGTTACAACTCACCTGATGAAACATTTGTCTCTTCATCCAACTCTTCGCACTTGCAGCGCAGACACCATATTACGTGCTATCGAAGAACTGACTTTTAAGAGCATCACCTATAAGTCTGCTTCTGGCAAATCCTATGATTTCAATACTGCAGACAAGATGAACTGCTTACTGGTCAATGCCCTGCTTGCTACTGGTCAATTGAAATCCGGTCAAGAGTATGATTTTGACTTTGACCATCAGTTCATTGAAACAGAGAAGTATGATGCAAAACCAACCTACAAGAAGTTCTTGGGCTATAGTCCAGGCGTAGCTGTCATTAACGACATGATTGTTGGTATTGAAAATAGAGACGGCAACACAAACGTACGCTTCAACCAAAAAGAAACTTTGGAAAGAATCTTCAAGCGATTGGAGGCTTCGGAAATATATATTTCTCGTGCCCGCATGGATTGCGGCTCATGTTCGGAGGAAATCGTAGATATGGTAGAGGCTCATTGCAGGCATTTTTATATTCGTGCCAACAGATGCTCTTCTTTCTACGATTCCATGTTTGCCTTAACTGGATGGAAAACTGTTGAAATCAACGGTATTGAGTTTGAGTTGAATTCTATCCTTGTTGAGAAATGGAAAGGAAAACCGTATCGTCTTGTCATACAGAGACAAAGGCGAATAGATGGAGACCTTGACATTTGGGAAGGCGAATATACCTACAGATGTATACTGACTAACGATTACAAGTCGAGTGCAAGAGACATCGTGGAATTCTACAATCTTCGTGGTGGCAAGGAACGCATCTTCGATGACATGAACAATGGCTTTGGCTGGAATCGATTGCCAAAATCGTTCATGGCACAGAATACTGTATTCCTGCTTATGACAGCTCTCATCAGAAACTTCTACAAAGCTATTATGCAGAGATTGAAAACCCATGAATTTGGATTGCGTGCCACCAGCAGAATCAAGACCTTTGTTTTCAAGTTCATCTCTGTTCCTGCGAAATGGATTAAGACATCACGTAGGCATGTATTGAACATTTACTCAGACAACAATGCTTATGCCAACCTGTTCAAGACAGACTTTGGTTAAAGACCATGCTTTTCTGGTTAAACCAGCGTATTACCTCAAGTCGCTTTATGGGGTAAGGGGATTTTGTGTCTGCGACATTTCTGTTGTGCAAGAAATATGTACAATAAAATGAATTTTGTCGCTTTGCAAGCAAAATCCCACTAAACCCTATAGGTTGCGGATTTGAGGAACATTACATACGAGAAAAGGAAAGGGCAGTCTGCGTGATGCATGGCTGCCCTTTATTGTTTCCCATTTTCTTATTTCTTATTCAATAATTTTTCGCTCATATTGAGAGCGGCCTTTCTGCCGTCTCCCATGGCAAGAATTACTGTGGCTCCTCCTCGTACGATATCGCCGCCAGCGTAGATTTCTTCGATGGAACTCTGCATCTGGTCGTTTACGGCAATGGTGTTCTTCCGGCCGAGTTCCAGTCCTTCGATACTCTGTGGAACGAGTGGATTAGGACTTACTCCTACGGCAACAATTACCTGGTCGCACTCCAGCGTGATGGTCTCGCCTGTAGCTTCTGGACGACGACGGCCGCTGGCATCAGGTTCGCCAAGCTTCATCACATCGAGAACTACAGCCTTTACTGCGCCCTTATCGTCTGCCTCATATTCTTTAGGATTGTGCAATGTAAAGAAGTTGATTCCTTCTTCCTTGGCATGCTTCACCTCTTCGAGTCGGGCAGGCATTTCAGCCTCCGAACGGCGATATACCAAGGTTACGTCTGCTCCGAGTCGTTTTGCAGTACGGCAACTGTCCATAGCTGTATTTCCGCCGCCTACAACAACCACCTTCTTACCCAAGTTGATAGGGGTGTCGCTATGAGGATTGGCTGCATCCATCAGGTTTACACGGGTAAGATATTCGTTAGAAGACATGATGTTCAAGGCATTCTCTCCAGGAATATTCATGAAGTTTGGCAGACCCGCACCTGAACCAACGAAGATTCCCTTGAATCCTTGTTCTTCCAGATCTTTTACGGAAATGGTCTTGCCTACGATGCAGTCTGTAATAAACTTTACGCCCATCTTCTGAAGATTCTCAATCTCTACATCTACGATAGCATTAGGCAAACGGAATTCAGGAATACCATATTTCAATACACCGCCAATCTCGTGTAATGCTTCAAAGACGGTAACGTCGAATCCCTTCTTTGCCATATCGCCTGCAAAACTCAATCCGGAAGGTCCTGAACCAACTACGGCTATCTTGATGCCATTAGGTTCATCGCACTTTGGTACAGAGATGTTTCCACTCTGGCGTTCGTAATCGGCAGCAAAACGCTCCAGGTAGCCGATAGCTACAGCAGGCTCGTTCATCTTGAGATGTACACACTTGCTTTCACATTGCTTTTCCTGTGGACAAACTCGTCCGCAAACGGCTGGTAGGGCAGAGGTGTTCTTTAAAACCTTGGCTGCGGCAAGGAACTGGCCTCGCTCAATATTCTTGATGAAGGAAGGAATGTTGATACTTACCGGACAACCTTCCATACAGGTAGGCTTAGGACAGTCGAGACAGCGCTTGGCTTCGGTCAAAGCCATTTCCTTGGTTAAACCGATATTTACCTCTTCCGTACGGGTTGTGGCACGATAAAGAGGGTCAAGTTCTGGCATCTTTACGCGCTCTATAGCTGTACGTTCTTTTGCTTTCATCGAAGCGCGTAACTCCTTGCGCCACTCAGCGTTACGGTCGGTCAACTCTTCGATGCTCGCATCTGTAGGTTCTACGTCCATGATTACATCCGTAGTTTCTTTCTTCTTTCCTGCGTCTACAGTTGCAAGGTGCTCTTCGAAGTGTTCCATCTCTTTGCGTTCAACATCCTTGAAAGTGCCCATGCGCTTGAACATCTCGTCCCAGTCTACCTGGGCGCCGTCAAACTCAGGACCGTCGATGCAGACAAACTTGGTCTTTCCACCGATGGTTAAGCGGCAGGCACCGCACATACCGGTTCCATCCACCATGATGGTATTGAGCGAAACGTCTGTGGAAAGATTATATTTCTGGGTCAGGAGACAGCAGAACTTCATCATGATAGGAGGACCGATGGCGAAAACCTTATCGATATGTTCCTGATTGATAAACTTCTCGATTCCTACGGTTACAACACCCTTCTCGCCGTAACTTCCGTCATCGGTCATGATGATGAGCTCATCGCTAGATGCACGCACTTCATCTTCCATAATCACGAGGTCTTTGTTCCTACCCGCAATTACGGAAAGGACTCTGTTTCCTGCGGCTTTCAGTGCCTTGATGATAGGGAGCATAGGAGCTACGCCTACACCACCTCCGGCACAAATGACTGTTCCGAAGTTCTCGATATGTGTAGGATTTCCAAGTGGTCCCACCACATCGTGAATCTCATCACCTTCATTTAGGGCGCAGAGTTTGGTAGATGAAAGACCTACCTTCTGCACAACCAGCGTGATGGTTCCTTTCTCAATGTCAGCATCAGCGATGGTCAGCGGCATACGCTCGCTGTTGTTGTCTACACGGATGATAACAAAGTTACCTGCCTTTCGGCTCTTGGCAATAAGTGGTGCTTCTACATCGAAGCGGAATACTTTCTCTGAGTATTGTACTTTCTTGATAATCTTGTTCATGGGCTATTAAATTTCTTAATGCTGATATCTTAATATTTCTGGTTAGCTGATTAGAGTTTGCTTCATGGTACATAAAATGCAAAAGGATAACATCGGCTACCTTTGTGGCAGTCGAAGTTATCCTCGTACAATATATGTTATTTTTGTTTTTCGAATGTTTTGTATAATCGAGAAAACAGAAAGTCTTACCGATACTTCAAATTAATCGAAATTTTTGTCATCAAGCATCTCGAAACCGCAGTATGGAACCAATACCTTAGGTACGCGGATTCCTTCTGGGGTCTGATTGTTCTCCAAGATGGTTGCTACGATACGTGGCAAAGCAAGAGCTGAACCATTCAATGTGTGGCAAAGTTCAATCTTCTTGTCATCTGTATGGCGATAGCGGCAGTGGAGACGGTTAGCCTGGTAGCTCTCGAAGTTAGATACTGATGAAACTTCCAGCCAGCGACCCTGTGCAGCACTCCATGTCTCGAAGTCGTAGCAGATAGAAGAGGTGAAGCTCATATCACCACCGCAGAGACGGAGAATATGATATGGCAATTCCAACTTCTTCAAAAGACCTTCAACATGGTCGAGCATCTCGTTCAAACTCTCGTAAGAGTGACCTGGCTTATCGATGCGGACAATCTCTACCTTGTCGAACTGGTGCAGGCGGTTCAAACCGCGAACGTCCTTACCATAGCTACCTGCTTCACGACGGAAACAAGCTGAGTAAGCACAACGCTTGATAGGGAGATCTTTCTCATCGAGAATAACATCGCGGAAGATGTTGGTTACAGGAACCTCAGCAGTAGGGATGAGGAAGAGATTATCCAGATTAGCATGATACATCTGACCTTCCTTGTCTGGCAACTGACCGGTACCACGACCTGAGTCCTCGTTTACTACGTAAGGAGGCTGAATCTCCAGATATCCGCTCTTGCGAGCCTCATCGAGGAAGAATGCCTCAAGCGCACGCTGGAAACGAGCCATCTTGCCGATATATACAGGGAAACCTGCGCCAGTAATCTTAACGCCGAGGTCGAAGTCTACAAGATTATACTTCTTCAAGAGATCCCAATGGCAGAGAGCATCCTCGCCGAGGTTTGGCTTTTCGCCGCCTTCTTTCACAACAACGTTGTCGGCTGCGTCCTTACCTTCAGGAACCTGCTCGCAAGGGATGTTAGGAATTTCGAGCAACTGGTTTGTCATATCGTTCTGTGCTTTCTCCATGATCTCTTCAAGAGCCTTGGCGTCTGCCTTGAGCATAGCTACCTGAGCCTTTGCGCTCTCAGCTTCCTCTTTCTTACCTTCCTTCATAAGGGCACCAATCTGCTTAGCAAACTGGTTAGCCTGCTGCTTGTTGTTATCCAACTTCTGCTGAGCTTCACGACGAATCTTGTCGTACTCCAAAACTTTCTCTACGGCCTCACGAGCATTTGGAAAATGCTTCTTTTCGAGACCCTTAACTACACGTTCAGTTTCCTCACTGATAAGTTTAAGTGTAAGCATAAAATGTCTTTTAATTAAATAATTTACTATTTGTAGGCAAAAGTACAAAAAATATTTGTGATAGCGTAAAAAAATGCTGACTTTTTTACAGGGAAGGGTAGAATTAAAGTTTTTTTGTGGTTTTACAGGGTTAAGGAGCTTAGAGGGGGTGTAATCCATGCCTAAAAACTTATATAAACGAAGAAAGCCTGCTCTAGGTATGAGCAGGCTTCTATGTTGTTTGTTTGGAATAGTTTTTTCTAAAACTTTAAAAATTAAGCGTCAGCTTTTTTGGTCTTCTCAGCGTAAACCTCTGGAGAGAGAACAGAAACTGTACTCTTGTCCTTGCGGCCCTTGTGGAAGTAAACGATACCATCTGCCAAAGCATACAATGTATCATCCTTACCCTGAGCTACGTTCTCACCTGGGAAGTGCTTGTTACCACGCTGGCGAACGATGATGTTACCTGCGATGATGCTCTGACCACCCCAGATCTTAACGCCTAATCTTTGTGAAGCTGATTCACGGCCGTTCTTAGAACTACCAACACCTTTCTTATGTGCCATTTTCTAATTCCTCCTAATTTTAAGCGATTACAGATTTGATTGATACTTCAGTGAACTGAGCACGATGACCGTTCTTCTTGCGATAGTCCTTGCGGCGCTTCATCTTGAAGACGATTACCTTGTCACCCTTTACGAGTGGGTTCACTACTTCTACTACTACTTTTGCACCCTCTACAGCTGGTGCACCGACAGTGATTGAGCCGTCTTTGTCAACGAGCAAAACCTTGTCGAACTCAACAGTCTGACCTGCCTCAACATCCTTGATGTGATGTACGAAGAGCTTCTTGCCCTCCTCAGCCTTGAACTGCTGACCGTTAATTTCTACAATTGCGTACATTAAATTAATTATATAAACGGGTTTCTTCGGGAGGCGTCCTGCATTGTGCCGGATCTTCTTTGAGCCCCTTCGAACTAAACTTTTCTGTAACATTTGCCCAATCCATGAGCATTCGGGGTGCAAAATTACAAATTATCTTTGATATGAACAAAATGTTGGGGAAATAAAGATTGCTTTTTAGAAAGATTTAACAGAAAAGCCTGTTTTTTATAAGAATACCGATTATTTGCTACCAGATAAGGGAATCGTGAATAGTATCATGTTCTTTATTGGGTTCAATAATATACTTCCTTAGGTTCAATGATGTACTTCCTTAGGTTCAATGATATGTCTCCTCTGGCTCAATGATATGTCTTCTCTGGTTCAAGGAGATGTCTCCTTAGGTTCAAGGATACGACTTCTCTGGTTCAAGAAGATGCCTTCGTTAAAGTTATGACTGTTGTCAGCAGCTCTGCTGAGCCTAGTCAGCAGGTCTGCTCACTATAGTCGGCAGGTCTGCTGACTGCAGTCAGCAAGTCTTCCGACTCAAGTGATATTACCTTTTAATTGTATACTTTCTTCTTGGGAACAATATATGCTATATGCTATTTGATGGAGGAGGTGTATAAAAAGAAAAAAGCGATGACCTTCACAGGCTACCGCTCCAAATCTTCAATAGGTATTAGTTTCCATTAAGGTAAAAAGATTGTTTTCAGGATAACTGGTTGCAAAGGTACACGATATTTTTCAAATCACCAAATATTTATTTGATTATTTTTGTTGCAACTCTGCTGTGTGGGCGCACATACTCAATATTTAACTTATATTAGGAATAAAAACTGTGCAATCGTTTGCGAAGTTCGCTTCTTTTACTTTTGTTTAGACATCTTTATAAGTATAAAGAGAAGAGCTATTTTATAAGTATAAAGAGAAGAACTATCGGATGTTTTAGTGAGGAAGAGAAAATAAAAACAGGTTGACGCTGTTGCGCCAACCTGTTCATTGAAAATTCTATTATCTTGTTCTATCTGTTCAAATCAGGATGGAGAAGCGATTTACTTCTGTTTTTTGATTTTCTCTACGTAAGCATCAATGACAGCTACTGCTGTGATGTTTACGATATCCTGTACACTGCTTTCTGAGTCAGTGAAGTGGATAGGCTTGTTCAATCCCATCTGGATAGGGCCGATAATCTCAGCTTCAGGATTCAAACCCTGGAGAAGTTTGTATGCACCATTGGCGCTACTCAAGTTAGGGAACACCAAAGTGTTGACGTCTTTGCCCTTGAGGCGGGAGAATGGGTACTTCTCATCGCGCAGATCCTTGTTGAGTGCATAGTTTACCTGCATCTCACCATCGATAGCGAGTTCTGGGAACTCCTTCTGCATCTCAGCAACGGCTTTCTTTACCTTAACAGGTGAGCCAATATTGTCTGTACCGAAGTTAGAGTAGCTTAGCATGGCCATAACCGGCTCTTCGTTGAAGAACTTCACTGTACCTGCAGACAGCTTGGCAACATCTATCAGCACATCTTCGTCTGGGTGGCGGTTGATGAGCGTATCGGCGATATAATAAATACCCTTCTGGGTGTTAAGGATATGCATGGTACCGAAAGTCTTGTATGGCTCACGGATTCCAATTACATCTTTTGCCACCTTAATAGTATTGCTGTACTTTGTGTAAAGACCAGTGATGAATGCGTCAGCATCACCCTGTTCTACCATTGACATACCGAAGTAGTTGCGCTCGTACATTTTATCATAAGCTTCCTCGAAGCTGTAGCCCTCGCGAGAACGCTTCTCTGCCAGATGCTTGGCAAACTTAGCACGGCGGCCCTGTTCGTTATCGGCACGCATATCTACAATCTCAATATCTGAAAGGTCAAGCTTCAAACGGCTAGCTACACGGTTCAGACGGTCAGGGTTACCCAACAGGATTGGCTGGCAGATACCCTCTTGCTTTGCCTGAACTGCAGCCTTCAGCATAGTTGGGTTGCCACCTTCGGCGAATACTACACGCTGTGGGTGAAGGCGCGCTGTATCGTGGAGCTTGCGGGTCAGTTTGGTCTCCTGACCAAGCAGCTGGCGCAAATCCTGTTTGTACTTCTCCCAGTCTGTGATAGGGGTGCGAGCCACACCACTTTCCATTGCAGCCTTAGCTACGGCAGCAGAAACTTCTGTAATCAAACGTGGATCTACAGGTTTCGGAATGAAGTATTTAGGACCGAATGTAAGGTCGTTAACGTGGTAAACATCGTTTACTACATCAGGAACCGGCTGCTTAGCCAAATCGGCAATTGCATGAACAGCAGCCATCTTCATTTCTTCGTTGATAGCACGGGCGTGAACATCGAGTGCACCACGGAAGATGTATGGGAAACCGATTACATTGTTAATCTGGTTAGGGTAATCTGAACGGCCAGTTGACATCAATACGTCAGGGCGGCTGTCCATAGCGTCCTCGTAGCTGATCTCAGGTACTGGATTGGCAAGAGCGAAAACGATAGGGTTGTCTGCCATAGAGCGAATCATATCCTTGGAGAGCACGTTACCCTTGCTGAGTCCTACGAATACATCGGCGCCTTTCACAGCCTCTTCGAGTGTATGGACATCGCGGCGGTCTGTTGCAAAGAGCTTTTTCTGTTCTGTCAGATTGTCGCGGTCGCTGGTGATGACACCCTTAGAGTCGAGCATAACGATGTTCTTTACCTGTGCACCTAGCGCTACGTAGAGTTTTGTACAGCTGATAGCAGCTGCACCAGCACCATTTACGACAATCTTCACATCGGCAATGTTCTTTCCAGCTACCTCAAGAGCGTTCTTCAAGCCTGCAGCAGAGATGATGGCAGTACCATGCTGGTCGTCGTGCATTACAGGGATATCGAGAGTTCTTTTCAGGCGCTCCTCGATGTAGAAACACTGAGGCGCCTTGATGTCCTCCAAGTTGATTCCACCGAATGTAGGAGCGATTTTTTCTACGGTTTCACAGAACTTTTCTGGGTCTTTTTCATCGATTTCAATATCGAAGACATCCACACCACCGTAAATCTTGAAAAGCAATCCCTTACCTTCCATCACAGGCTTTCCGCTCATGGCACCGATATCGCCAAGTCCGAGCACTGCTGTACCATTACTGATAACAGCAACCAGGTTACCCTTGTCAGTATACTTGTATGCATCGTCTGGGTTCTGCTGGATCTCAAGACATGGGAATGCCACGCCAGGAGAATAAGCAAGGCTCAGATCCGTTTGTGTGTGATAAGGTTTTGTTGGCTTAACCTCAATCTTGCCAGGACGACCAGTCTCGTGATAACTTAAAGCCGCCTCTTTTGTAATTTTTACCATAACAATATATTGGTTTAAAGTTTATTCTTCTTTCATATTCGTGGATTTTTCGCACGAAATTTAAAAGTTTGTGCAAAGGTACAAAAAAACTTAGTAAAAAAGAATGGTTTTTTGATTTTTTTTGTATCTTTGCACAAAAATAGTCTTCAAACAAGTAAAATGGCAGAAATCAATCAATATAGACAAGAACTGAAAGACAGAATCATCTCTTATGCGATGCCTGAATTCTATAAGCGTGGGGTAAAAGCTGTCAAGATGGATGAAATCTCACAGGGACTTCATGTGTCTAAGAGAACTGTGTACGAGATTTTCGGTGACAAAGAAGAATTGTTGCTTGCAGGTATGATGCGTCAGCTAGAAGAAAATCGTTCGAAGTTAGATAATTTCGCCAAGACCCAAGCGAAGAATGTGATAGATATTATCAGCTATGTCTATAAATTGCAGATGGAGCGAAATGGGATGGTGGGCGTTCTTTTTTATGAGGAGGTTCATAAGATGCCTCGTGTAGTGAAATTCTTCCAGGAAAATCATGCTCATGAACGGGAGGAGAGTGTGCGTTTCTTTGAGGCTGGTGTCAAGGAGGGGCTTTTCCGTAAGGATGTAGACTTCAATGTTGTTATGGACATAGGACATGTAATGATGGAGGAAATCATGCATCATCAGCTCTATCGTGTTCATTCGATGCAGGAGATATACGACAATTATATTTTGTGCCTGATTCGTGGATTTTGTACAGAGCGCGGCTTGGAGCAGCTAGACCGTGCTTTGAAAGAGTAGAGGCGTTGGCTTTAATATACAAAATGTACTTTTTGAGCGTATGTGTAATTACGTTTAAAAAAGAGAAAGAGGTTTCGGAGATGCTTTATATAGGCTCACGGAACCTCTTTTTCTTAATCCTTGTATAGCCAGTGGAGGAGCAGGTTAATAACTTTTGGATAGAAGCGGAACCAGCGAAACTTGGTAACAGGTTTGCCTCCGAAACCGAGAATGAATTCACGGTAGAGATTACTCTTAAGCGGAAGTCCTGCGTCCATAAAGTGGAGGTGTTGGGCATCCTGCTCCTGTGCATCAGAGAGTGCTTGCCAGATGGTCATTGTGTCCGGATGCAGATGGATGTAAGTCTTTCTCTTGAATGCAGAAAACCAAAGAAAGGCATTGCCTTGGTTGTAGATGCATGTATAGCCGCCAATCACTTTGTCTTTATAGGTGATGATGACGTTTCTGGCATTACTACTTGTACTCAGTTTCTGAAAGAATATTTCGTCTGGAACAAAACGGCGAAGTTTCAGCCGATAATAATTTTTGAGCAACTGGTGATAACGATGGATGTCTTCGGGTGAAGTTGCCTCTCTACAACTTATTCCCTTTTTTTTCATTTTTTCAATCATAGCAATTTGTTTGTCTGAGAGTCGCTCTTGGGGAAGTTTGCTGTGTAGGGAGTTATGTATCTCTTGCCAGGCAATAGGTACATAGCCCAATTTTCTGAATTCCCGGTAACCCAGCATCTTTTTGCTCATTCGGGAGAACTCGATGTAAAAGCAGAGTCGTTTGTGTAAGTGGATAGTTAGGCTGCGGAGTAACAATGGGAAAATAGCATTCTGTTCAGCATCGGGTGCATAAAATCCCTCTCCATACGCGTGCGCGTGCGTATATAAATAAGGTGGAAATAAAGATTTGCGGTGATAGAGGATGACGAGCATTTGTCCTACCACCTTGTTCTCCTGTGTGGCGACAGCCATAAAAGGGGTTATGCCGGGTGTTTTTTCAAGAATCTGAAAAAGCTCCAAGCTATGAAAAAAGTCGCCTTCCAATAAATGCGGCATTTCTTCCAGTTTACCATATATTTCTACTTCATATTTTCTCACGAAGGCAAAAATAATAAATTTATCATAAAAAAGCAAGAAAAAGGGCTTCTCTATCGTTATTTTTTAGTATTTTTGCATAAAAAGTAGAACTTTAAACAAAATTACGTATGAAAATAGTGTTTATTGGGGCAGGTAATCTTGCTACCAATCTTGCGCTCGAAATATCGCAATCAGAACATCAGATTGTACAAGTTTTCAGTAGAACTTGGGAGTCGGCCTCTCTATTGGCTGAGAAGGTGAATTGTGAGCCTGTCAATGAGATGAGTAAGGTGGTCTGTGATGCAGATTTGTACATAGTTTCTGTGAAGGATGATGCGCTTGAAATGCTTATTCCTGAACTGTGCAAAGGAAGAGAAGATAAGATGTTTGTTCATACAGCTGGTTCCATGCCGATGGATGTTTTCAAAGATTATGCCCGTCATTATGGCGTATTTTATCCGATGCAGACATTTACGAAAGATAAAAAGGTTGCATTCGAAAATATTCCTATTTTCATTGAGGGATGTGGTGCTTTCGAAACTTCTTTCCTGAAGAGGTTGGCAGAACAGATTTCTCGTAGTGTCTATGAATTGGATTCTGATAATCGTAAGTATCTGCACCTGTCAGCTGTTTTTGCTTGTAATTTTGCGAATCATTGCGTAGCTATAGGTCAGCAGATTCTCGAAAATCATCACATTCCTGGCAGTGTTCTCCGTCCTCTGGTTATGGAAACTATGGACAAGGCTTCTTCGCATTCGGCAGCTGAAGTGCAGACAGGACCGGCTATTCGTGATGATCGGAACGTAATGGAGAAACAAATGCAACTTCTTGAAAAACAGCCAGAACTACAGCAGATTTATGAAATGATGAGCAAAAGCATATTCAACTTCAAGAGATAAAACGGTTGTCGGTTAAGTTTGCAGTTAGGAATTTAAGTTATAAAAACAGAAACAATTATGATTAATTACGATTTAAATAAAATAAAAGCAATCATCTTTGATGTTGATGGAGTACTGTCAAGACAGACCATCACGCTTTCCAGTGCCGGCGAACCTTTGCGTACTGTTAATATCAAAGATGGCTATGCCATTCAGCTGGCTCAGAAGAAAGGTGTTCGTATCGTAATTCTGACAGGCGGTAATTCTCATGCCATACAGGTACGCTATGAAAATCTTGGTTTAGAGGATATCTTCATGGGGTGTTCTGTAAAGATAAAGACTTATGAGGAGTTCAAGCAGAAATATTCAATTACAGATGAGGAAATAATATATGTAGGTGATGATATTCCTGATTATGAGATTATGCGTCGTTGCGGATGTCCATGTTGCCCAGCAGATGCATGCTCCGATATTAAAGAAATTTCTACTTATATCTCGGCTTGTAACGGAGGTGAAGGTGTGGGACGTGATGTCGTAGAACAGGTACTGAGAGCCAAGGGTTTATGGCTTTCAGATGCTAAGGCGTTTGGCTGGTAGAATTTAGTTAATAGTTGAAAGTTGATAGTTTATAGTAGAAAGTTTGCAACTGAATTTTAATCATAAAGTTCAAAGTAATAAGGTTTAAAATAGATGAATTATAAGATTATTTTGGCGAGTAATTCGCCTCGCCGCAAGGAACTTCTGGCAGGTTTGGATATTCCTTTTGAGGTGAAGGTGATTAGTGGTATTGATGAAAGTTATCCTGCTGACCTTGATGCTTATCAGGTGGCAGAATTCATCTGCAAGAAAAAGGCTGAGGCTTATCGTCCGCTTTTGAACGGAAATAATAGTGTCGGAGAGTTGGACGAGTCAGAAACTTTGATTCTTACAGCAGATACGGTTGTGATTGCGCCAACAGCTGGCGAACAGAATGATCTGGATGGAAAGGGAGTCATTCTCGGGAAGCCTCGTGATGCTGAAGATGCCAGACGAATGCTGAAGATGTTGAGCGGAAAGACGCATCATGTAGTTACAGGTGTTTGTCTTACTACCCAGCATAAGCAGCGTTCCTTTTCAGTAACAACAGAAGTGACGTTCAAACCGCTTTCTGATGATGAAATCAGTTATTATATAAATCATTATCAGCCGTTTGACAAAGCTGGCGCCTATGGTATTCAGGAATGGATTGGCTACATAGGTTGTACGGGGTTGAAGGGGAGTTATTTTAATGTGATGGGGCTTCCGGTTCAGCGTATCTATGAGGAATTGAGGCGAATTTAGATTTTTTAAAATTAAATATTGTTCTATGTCGTAGATAATGAGTATCTTTGTGCGTTTTATGTAACTAACAAGGATTATGAGTGAAGAAATTTTAGCAAAAGCTCATGAGGTTTTGGACAATTATATGGAGAGCAATCATCACCGGCGCACTCCGGAGCGTTCCACTATCCTCGACACCATTTATTCTATGGGAGAGCATTTCTCGATAGAAGATTTGGGCAGAGAGCTACTGAAAAAGAATTTTCGCGTTAGCAGGGCTACGCTTTATAACACATTGCATCTGTTCCTGGAACTGAGGCTTGTGGTAAAGCACAGTCTGGCAGACGGCACCAAGTATGAGGCCAGTTATAGCGAGGACAATCATGTGCATCAGGTTTGCACGATTTGTGGCAAGGTAACAGAAATTGTAGCACCGCAGGTTACGGCTGCTGTGATGGATATCAGGATGCAGCGCTTTCGTAAAGATGCTTATGCTCTTTACATCTATGGCGTATGCAGCGGCTGTCAAAGCAAGATGACTCGCAAACGCAAAAAAGAATAAGTATCAAGATAAAAAGATAAAAAATGAACACAGGTAAAGTAGATGTCCTGCTGGGTTTGCAGTGGGGCGATGAAGGTAAAGGTAAGGTGGTTGACGTGTTGACCCCTAAGTATGATGTCATTGCTCGTTTCCAGGGTGGTCCTAATGCTGGACATACATTGGAGTTTGAGGGCGAGAAGTATGTGCTTCGCTCTATCCCTTCTGGTATTTTCCAGGGTGGTAAGGTGAACATCATCGGCAATGGTGTGGTTTTGGCTCCAGACCTCTTTATGGGTGAGGCTAAGGATCTTGAGAAGAGCGGTCATGATTTGAAGAGCCGTCTTTACATCTCTAAGAAGGCACATCTCATCATGCCTACTCACCGTGTACTCGATGCTGCTATCGAGGCTTCTAAGGGAAAGAACAAGGTAGGTACTACTGGTAAGGGTATCGGTCCTACTTATACTGACAAGGTTAGCCGTACCGGTCTTCGCGTAGGCGATATCCTTGACAATTTCGAGGAGAAGTATGCTGCTCACAAGGCTGCTCATCTCAAAACCATCGCAAGTCTCGGTTATACCGACTTCGATATTACAGAGGTTGAGAAGACCTGGATGGAGGGCATCGAATACTTGAAGCAGTTCAAACTCATCGATAGCGAGGTAGAAATCAACAAGGTGCTCCGTTCTGGCAAGGATATCCTCTGCGAGGGTGCTCAGGGTACTATGCTCGATGTTGACTTCGGTTCTTATCCATTCGTTACTTCTTCTAATACTATCTGTGCAGGTGCCTGCATTGGTTTAGGTATCGGTCCTAACCGCATTGGCAATGTTTATGGTATCATGAAGGCTTACTGTACACGTGTTGGTGCAGGTCCATTCCCTACAGAGCTTTTCGATGAGACTGGTGCCAAGATTCGTGACCTCGGTCATGAGTATGGTGCTGTTACCGGTCGTGAGCGTCGTTGTGGCTGGTGCGACCTTGTACAGCTCAAGTATTCTGTCATGGTGAATGGTGTTACCGAGCTTATCATGATGAAGAGCGACGTGCTCGATGGCTTCGATACCATCAAGGCATGCGTAGCATATAAGTTGAAGGATGGTTCTGTTACAACAGATTTCCCATACGAAATCGATGATGTAGAACCTGTTTACAAGGAGTTCAAGGGCTGGAAGACAGATATGACTAAGTTCACATCTGAAGATCAGTTCCCACAGGAGTTCAAGGATTATATTGCTTTCGTAGAAGAGTTCCTTGAGACTAAGATCGGTATCATTTCTATCGGTCCAGACCGTGCTCAGACTATTGTACGCAAGTAAATTATATAGTGTTTAATGTTTAGTGTTTAATGTTTACTTTGAGGGGTTAACATTGCGCTAGGCATTAAACATTTAACATTCATATTAAACATTAATAAATGGCTCAGAAACCAAGTATACCAAAGGGCACGAGAGATTTTGGTCCTGTTGAGATGGCGAAACGCAACTACATCTTCAACACCATCAAGGAAGTGTATGCTCTTTATGGATTCCAGCAGATTGAAACCCCTGCCATGGAAACCCTTCAGACTTTGATGGGCAAGTATGGTGAAGAGGGTGATAAACTGCTTTTTAAGATATTGAATTCAGGCGACTATATGAATAAGGTGAGCGATGAGGATATTCATTCTCTCGGTTCACTCAAATTAGCAGCGAAACTTTGTGAGAAAGGTCTTCGTTATGACCTGACCGTTCCTTTCGCACGTTACGTAGTGCAGCACCGCGAGGAGTTGCAGATGCCTTTCAAACGTTATCAGATTCAGCCAGTATGGCGTGCAGACCGCCCTCAGAAAGGACGTTACCGTGAGTTCTATCAGTGTGATGCTGATGTGGTTGGCTCAGATTCTCTCCTGAATGAGGTCGAATTGATGCAGATTGTTGATACCGTGTTCACCAAGTTTGGTGTTCGTGTATGCATCAAGATTAATAACCGCAAGATTCTTACCGGTATTGCAGAGGTTATCGGCGAGGCTGAGAAGATTGTAGATATCACAGTGGCCATCGATAAGCTTGATAAAATCGGACTTGACAATGTAAACGAAGAGTTGCGCAATGACGGCATTTCTGAAGATGCCATTGAGAAGTTGCAGCCAATCATCTCATTGTCAGGAACTAATGATGAGAAACTTGAAGTGATAGCGAAGGTTCTCGAAGGTTCAGAAGTTGGTTTGAAGGGTGTAGAGGAAACCAAGTTTATCCTCGATACCTTGAAGACTCTTGGCTTGAACAACGAGATAGAACTGGATCTCACCCTGGCTCGTGGCTTGAACTATTATACGGGTGCAATCTTCGAGGTGAAGGCGCTTGATACTCCAATGGGAAGTATTACAGGTGGTGGTCGTTACGACAACCTCACTGGCATTTTCGGTTTGCCAGGTTTGAGCGGTGTTGGTATCAGTTTTGGTGCTGACCGTATTTATGATGTGTTAGGTGCGCTCGACCTTTATCCGAAGGAGGCTGTAAATGCTACTCAGGTACTGTTTATCAACTTCGGTGAAAAGGAGACAGCTTACTGCCTGCCTATAGTAAGTGCAGCTCGTGCAGCCGGTATCCGTACTGAAATCTTCCCTGATAAGGCGAAGATGAAGAAGCAGATGAGCTATGCCAATGCCAAGAATATTCCGTTTGTGGTGCTTGCAGGTGAGAATGAGATGGCTCAGGGCAAGGTTACGCTTAAGAATATGGAAACTGGCGAACAAACCTTGGTTACTGCCGAGGAATTGATAGCCAAAGTAAATAAATAATACTCTCTTTCTCGTCCTCTCGTGCTTGTATATGTGAATATGCAGTGCGGCAGGGCGAGAGCTTTTTATGTGTTAGCGTGTATGCCTAACTATAATTTTAGTAACTTCTAAAAACTACAGACAAATGAAAAAAATAAAAGCTATTTTATGTGTATTCATACTGGCGTTGCTGATGACATCCAGCACAAAGACAACAACGATTTTTGTAATAGGTGATTCTACCGCTGCCGAGAAAGGTGGTTTTAGAAATAATCCAGAGCGAGGATGGGGGATGGTATTGCAAGGCTTTTTTGATGACAAGGTGATTGTTGACAATCATGCTGTTAATGGTCGTTCTTCTTTGAGCTTTATCAATGAAGGAAGATGGAAAAAGGTTTTGGATAGTATAAAGCCAGGTGATTATGTGTTTATCCAGTTTGGGCATAACGATGAGAAGTCAATGCCTGACCGTCATACTGATCCGGGATCTACTTTTGATGCAAACCTTGCCAGATATGTAAATGAGACCCGTGCCAAGGGTGGTATTCCTGTACTGTTCAATGCGGTGGTTCGTCGCTGCTATTATTCTGCAGAATTGAAGAATGATGATGACGAGAAGCTTCGCAATAAAGTATATGATGGAAGGGAGCAGATTAATAGTGATACGCTTATCGACACCCACGGGGCTTATGTGATAGCTCCCCGCAATGTAGCAAAGCAGCTGAATGTTCCGTTTGTTGATGCTACCAAGATTACCCACGATATAGAAACGGGCATGGGTATTGAAGGCAGCCGCAAATTACATATGTGGTTTATGCCTGGCGAGAATCCGCAGGTTCCTAAGGGTAAGAAAGATAATACCCATTATAATGTATATGGTGCACGTGTGGTTGCCGGTGCGCTTGCTGATGCTGTAGCTGAGCAGGTGCCAGCGCTGAAGTCTCATGTCTGCCATTATGATTATGTAGTCTCTGCAGAAGGTCGAGGCAATTTCATGGATTTGCAGAAGGCTGTAGATGCGGTTCCTGTAGGCAAGAAGGCTGTTATCCGTATTTTGGGTGGTGAATGGAAGAAGCCAATCATCGCAAAAGGCAAGAAGATTAAGTTTGTCAAGTCATTTGGTGCTAAAATCAAATAGTAACAGGCTTTTTTAAAACTCCCGATATCTTTGAAATTACATGGCGATGTAGAAGTCTGTGCGTCGTGACATAGAACAAAATGCATCGCCATGTAGTAAACCTATACATAAAAGGGGTACTTTCACAAGCACCCCTTTTCATATTATACAAAAACATTATGAATTATTTCTATTAGCGAACAAGATTTTAATTTCTATCTTTGTCTCAATTATCTAAAAGTTTCAAACGTTCACCAGAATTGCTTTTGGCAAGGGGCAATTCCTACTCGTAGGATAACCTCAGTTCTGATGTTTATCATTTACGGTTGCAAAGGTACGAAGATTTTTATAATTGTGCAATACCTAAAAATGGGGGTTTTGATGAATACCTAGAAATGAGGAATGAAAATGGGGGAGAGTAGATATGAAAAAAGGAAGTCCTTATTGAAGAACTTCCTTTTTTATGAGGTGTCTAGCGGAGTCGAACCGCTCTACACGGTTTTGCAGACCGTTACCTAACCGCTCGGTTAAGACACCTTGTGTAGAACAATCATTTCTGATTTGCGAGTGCAAAGGTACTACTTTTTATTGGTTCTACCAAATTTTTATGCAACTTTTTTAATTAAAACAATCACTTTCTTTGTATCTTGCTCATAATGAACGGGTTCTGAAATGCTTTAATTTTTGTCTGGTTTCCTCGCTGCATGACAATAAAAGTAGTTTTAGCAGCTCTTTTATGAGAACTACTCTTGTTTTTTCCGCTGAGTAGCCTCTTTCTTTTTATTCTTTTGGCATTTCTCAACGAACGGACAACCTGAACATTGATAGTTTTTACACTCTCGTGCTTGTTTGATGGAGCGGTAGATACAAATGGCGGCATACGTGATGCATGCCGCCAATATGATTGCTATGATGATATACTGTATCATAAGCATAGGTAAATTAACATAATACTAACCTACGGCGTTATAACCATTGGTTGAGTTTTTGCGCATGATGTCGCGGATGTTCATCTCCTTGAAACCCTCTGCGCGTTTCTGCTCTTCAAGCTCTTTCTCTTCCTCGATGTCCTTTTCTGAACGGGTGAAAGTGAAAGCCTTGTACTTAAATTCTGCAATCGCCCAACCTACGAGGCCTACAGCGATTAATGCAACAAATCCAATTAATGCGTTCATTTCTCTTTATATTATAATAATGTATAAACTGAATTAATAATCATCGTCGGCTACGTCTTCTGCATCATCAAGACCGAGGTTCTCCGGGTCTTCGAAGGTAGTACGGTAGCTTTCCTCAGTAAGCTTGTCGTCATCGAATGCATCGTCATCCTCATCTGGATCGTTGTAGTGATCCTCGATTTCTGGTGCATCCTCGTCTTCATCCTCGTCTGGGTCGAGCAGGTCGTCGTTGCGTTTCAAATCATTCTCATCATCGAATCTCATGCGAACCTTTTCTACCTTTGGCTTCTCCTTGGCAAAGATTGCTTCTACCCAAGAACCTTTTGGTACCACGAGCACTTCGTAGTCATCAGCGAGCTTTTTCTCGTACAGACCTCCTGGCTTTTTCAGGCGGTCAGCAGGAAGAGTAGTTGTGCTGATGTCGAAATTACTTTCGATGATGTCCTGGATGCTCTGAGGCAGACTCTCCCAGCCACCACCAAAGTTGCGCTCCAAGAGTTCGATGAGCTTATTGGCGGTGATGTGACTTACATTTTCGTAAGTAAGATCAGTAACGCGCATGATAGGGCGCTTTTTGATGGCATACTTTTCCTTCTTGTCGTTGATGCGGAAAGTGCCAATCTTGAAGCCGCGTGCCATCAGCTTGTCAATCACTTCAGGACGGTCTACCGTCACTGGTTCCATTTCGAATGCGCTGCGGATAACTGCGATATACTTGTTCTGGAAATCCTTGAGGTCAGCATCCTTTTCTACTGCTTCCCAAAGACGGAACACATCGTTCTCCTGCAATTCCCAAATGCTACTTTTAGTAACATTCTTCAGTGTTAATATTTTATCTTTATTCATCTTCAATTGTGTTTGTGTGTGCAAAAGTAAGTACTTCTTTTTATATATCCAAATTTTCTTGCTGTTTTTTTGTGTTTTTGGTCACTTTTTTATTTGGAATTCGATTTTTTTCATTACCTTTGCACGTACTATGAGTGAACCGTTAGCTGAAAGAATGAGACCTCACACGCTTGCTGACTATGTAGGACAGCAGCATTTGGTAGGTGAGGGGGCCGTGCTGCGCAAGATGATTGACGCAGGGCGCATATCCTCTTTTATCCTCTGGGGACCCCCTGGAGTGGGCAAGACTACCCTTGCTCAAATCGTGGCACAAACTATCAAGGTGCCGTTCTTCACCCTCTCTGCGGTGACCAGTGGCGTAAAGGATGTCCGCGACGTGATAGAAAGAGCAAAAAGTGGTAGATTCTTTAATTCGGCTTCTCCTATATTGTTTATTGATGAGATTCACCGTTTCTCCAAGAGTCAGCAGGATTCGCTTTTGGGTGCGGTAGAGAAGGGTATTGTTACGCTGATAGGTGCTACCACCGAGAATCCTTCATTCGAGGTGATTCGGCCGCTGTTGTCCAGATGTCAGCTTTATGTGCTCAAACCGCTCGAAAAGGCTGATCTTGAAGGGCTTCTGCATCGTGCCATTACGCAGGATGTAGAACTCAGAGAGAAGAATATTAAGCTGGAAGAGACGGGCGCGCTGCTGCGATATAGTGGTGGAGATGCCCGCAAACTGCTCAATATTCTGGAACTGGTGGTAGAATCTGCCGGCTCTTCAGAGATTGTGATTACCGACAAGATGGTAGAAGAGCAGTTGCAACAGAATCCGCTGGCTTACGATAAACAGGGTGATATGCATTATGATATTATCTCAGCCTTTATCAAGAGTATTCGCGGAAGCGATCCCGATGCTGCGCTCTATTGGATGGCGAGGATGATAGAAGGAGGAGAAGACCCGCAGTTTATAGCCCGTAGGGTTGTAATTAGTGCCTCTGAGGATGTGGGACTTGCCAATCCGAATGCACTCCTGCTTGCCAATGCTGCCTTCGATACGGTGATGAAGATAGGGTGGCCCGAAGCGCGTATCGCCCTTGCTGAGGCTGTGGTGTATCTTGCCACGAGTCCGAAGAGCAACAGTGCTTATCTGGGCATTAATGATGCGCTGGCTACTGTACGGCAAACAGGTAATCTGCCTGTTCCGCTGCACATCCGCAATGCTCCTACCAAACTGATGAAAGATTTGGGCTATCATGACGGATATAAGTATCCTCACGATTATCCTGGACATTTCACTGAGCAGCAGTATCTGCCAGACGAACTGAAGGATGCCCGCTTCTGGCATGCGCAGCATTCGCCTTCCGAGGAGCGCCTCTACAACTGGATGGTTACCTGTTGGGGAGAAAGATTCAAGAATTAGTGATTAGAAAGAATAATTAGAAATTGATTTTTAGAACAACTAACTGATACGAGAAAATGATGATACATGGCGATCCTGAATTCGTGCTCACGCTTCATAGTGTGATAGAATTCATCGGTACATTTGCTTTTGCCCTTTCGGGCATTCGTCTGGCTGCAAGTAAGCACTATGATTGGCTGGGCGGTTTTGTTTGTGGTGTGGCTGTAGCCATAGGTGGTGGAACCATACGAGATGTGATGCTTGGTGTGCGGCCGTTTTGGATGTTGAGCCCTATCTACCTGATTTGTACGCTGTTTGCACAGTTGGTAGTGATTGCTTGCCACCGCTATCTTAAGCGTCTTGACAATACCTGGTTTCTGTTTGATACCTTGGGCTTGGCGCTTTTCAATATTGCGGGCATCCAGAAGTCGCTCGAATGTGGTTTCTCTTTTTGGGTAGCCATCATCATGGGCTGTATCACGGGTGCTGCAGGCGGGGTTATCCGCGATGTGCTTCTTAATGAAGAGCCGGTCATCTTCCGAAAGGAGATTTATGCGATGGCTTGTGTCGCCGGTGGTTTGGCTTATTGGGGATTGAGCTATCTGGGTGTGAGCCTCTATATTACGGTGATTGTAGCTTTCTGTGTGGTTTGCGCCATCCGATTGCTGGCTGTAAGATACCATATTTCACTCCCGAAGCTGAGGGATGAAGAACAAACAGTAGAATGAAAAGGAAAAAATGAAATTGATAAATAACAGATAACAGATGAAAAGACTGAAAGCGATTTTGATGCTCGTTGTTGCAATGATGCTGATGTCGTCGGCAACAATGATGGCTCAGAACAAACGAGAGTTTCGTGGAGCCTGGATACAGTGTGTTAACGGACAGTATCTGGGCAAGAGTACGCAGCAGATCCAGGCGATGCTTACCAGACAGCTTGATGAACTGCAGAAGGATGGCGTGAATGCGATAATCTTTCAGGTTCGTGCCGAGTGTGATGCTTTGTATAAGAGTGATTTAGAGCCTTGGAGCAAGTTTCTTACGGGGGTGCAGGGAAAGGCTCCTTCTCCTTATTGGGATCCGTTGCAGTGGATGATAGAGCAGTGTCATAATCGTGGCATGGAGCTTCATGCATGGATTAATCCTTATCGTGCCAAGCATAGCGTAACTTCTTATGAGCAGGTTTCGCCGAAGAATATCGTGAAGAAGCGTCCTGATCTCTGTTTTCAGTATGGCAAGCTGACGCTGTTGAACCCTGGGTTGCAGGCTGCAGCCGACTATATTTGCGAGGTGGCTGTGGACATTGTAAGCCGATATGATGTTGATGGATTCCATATTGATGATTATTTCTATCCATATCCAGAGGCCGGACGTCAGATTCCTGATCAGCAGCTCTTCAGCCAGCAGTCGCGCGGCATGCGAAACATAGGTGATTGGCGCCGTGATAACGTGAGCCGGTTTGTAAAGCAGCTCAGCGAATCCATCCATGCCGTTAAGCCTTGGGTTAAGTTTGGTGTTTCTCCATTCGGAATCTACCGCAACAAGCGTACCGATCCTGATGGTTCTGAAACTTTCGGCCTCCAGAATTATGATGATCTTTATGCTGATGTTTTGCTTTGGGTGAATAATGGTTGGATAGACTATTGTGTGCCTCAGATTTATTGGGAGATAGGCAATCGTGCTGCCGATTACAAAACGCTCATAACCTGGTGGAATAAGCATGCTGGCAACCGCCCATTATATATAGGTGAAGATATAGAGCGTACAGCCAAGTTTGCTGACCCAGTCAATCCGCGCAGTCATCAGTTGCCTGCCAAGCACCGTTTGCATCAGCAGATGAATAATGTGAAGGGCACTGTGCTCTGGTATGCGCAGACTGCTGCCGATAATGTAGGTAATATCGGACATACACTCCGCAACAATTATTGGAAGTATCCAGCATTGCCACCCTCTATGCCTTTTCTTGATAATAAGGCACCAAAGGGGGTAAAGGGTGTCAAGCTGATGTGGACCGAGAAAGGTCCGCTGCTGGTATGGAAGGCTCCTAAGGCTAGCAAGAAAAAGTGGGGCGATCAGGTGAACCGTTTTGCTATCTATCGTTTTGAGAAAGGTGCTAAGGTAAATCTCAATGATGTTTCTGCACTCCAGGCAGTAACTTATGATAATTTCTATCGCATCCCTTATGTGAGTGGCAAGAAATATGTGTATGTAGTAACTGCTCTCGACCGGGTAGGAAACGAAAGTAAAGGTAAGAAAAAGAAAATTTCTTTTTAGATTGGTTAGATGATATAAACGGAAAGACCGTTAAAAACAGAAAAACCGTTGTACTCGATAGGAGAGAGTGCAACGGTTTTTTATTTTGTTGGGATGGAGGGACAATATAGCCCTTCCGTCCGTATCATTTTATTCTTTCAGCAGGTCGTTCAGGAAGTTGTCCAGATCGTTGTCCAGATTCTCCATCAAGTCACCACCTACGATGATCGTATCATCGTCAGCAAGATAGAGCTCGCCAATATGCTCTTTATCGTCATCTTCGAGCACAAAGCTGTATGGCTTGAGAATGCCGAGATGATCTATGATATCAGCCTGTTTGCGCAATACATCGCGAAGCAGCTTTGCTACCTCGTCGTAGAAGTCTTCATCCTTGTTTTCTATCCATTGCTCAACGACGCAGCGGGTAATCTCGTTGTCATCGTCGTCAAAGGCCAGGAGTTCGCCACTGTCTTGCGAAACCCTTACGTGGATGTCGGTCATTTGAGAAGTCTCGTCGTCAGATTCTGGCGCAGGGAACTTTTGAGCCACTTTTCTGATAAAGCGCTCTACTTGCATGATTGTTTGCTCTAATGTTTCCATATCAATTCTTTAATAATCCATGCAAAGATACATAAAAAATTGATATCACCAAAAGAAGTTGCTAAAAAAAAGCATTTTTGCTTTTAATTTGTTCTCAAACTGCCTGATTCCAGGGTATAGATAACGTTTACGCTTCTTTTTTTATATTTTCTTTTCGATTTTGTTTGCCATTTCTAAATAATGTAGTATCTTTGCACTTGAATTGCAAAAATGCAATCTCAACATTACAAATGAATAACAAAATAAAACATTCTGGCATCGTAGAAAGCGTAGAAGAAGGTTGTGTGTGCATTCGCATTGTACAGTCGTCAGCCTGCAGCGCTTGCAAGGTGGCTGCTCATTGTACTGCATCTGAATCGAAAGAGAAGATGATTGAGGTTTCTACCTCTGAGGCGTCTCTCTACCACAAAGGCGATAGCGTGGTGGTGACTGCTGATTCGGCTGTAGGCTTCAGAGCCAGTTTCTATGGCTATCTCTTGCCGCTGATACTGATGGTGATCGCTTTGGTGGGTGTACTGAAAGCTACTCACTCAGAGGGCGCCGCAGCGCTCTCGGCATTGGGCATTCTCATTCCATACTATGTGGTGCTCTACTTATTCAGAAACAAACTTAAAAACAAACTGAGCTTCTCTATAGAATCATAGGGTACGTGATGTGCTTCTGTAGTTTAAGTGGAGAACTTTTATTTAAAACAAAGAAAATAACAAAACAAAACACAAAAAATTATGAATTTTATTTTGATTGCTGTCTTGGTTCTCGGAGCAATCGCGCTGATTGCAGCGCTGGTTCTCTTCGGAGTATCTAAGAAGTTTGCCGTCGAAGAAGACCCTCGCTTGGGCCAGGTAGGAGAGATTCTGCCAGGTGCCAACTGTGGAGGTTGCGGTTTTGCCGGATGTTCCGGTATGGCTGCAGCTCTGGTGAAGGGTGCTGATGCCGGTTCTATTGATGGACTGATGTGTCCGGTAGGTGGAGCTGACGTGATGGGCAAGGTAGCCGACCTTTTAGGTATGGCAGTAGCCAATACCGAGCCAAAGGTGGCTGTGGTTCGTTGTAATGGTACTTGCGAGAATCGTCCTCGCATTGCCGAGTATGATGGTTTGCACACTTGTGCAGCTATGAATTCATGTGGCGCTGGCGAAACAGGCTGCGGGTTCGGCTGTCTGGGTTGTGGCGATTGCGTGGCTGCCTGCCAGTTTGGTGCAATCTCTATCAATCCTGAAACTGGCATTCCTGAGGTTGATGAAGAGAAGTGTACGGGTTGTGGTGCTTGCGCCAACGCTTGTCCACGTCATATCATCGAGCTCCGCAAGAAGGGTCCTAAGGGCCGTAGAGTTTACGTTCAGTGCGTAAACCACGACAAGGGTGCTGTTGCCAAGAAGGCTTGTAGCGTTGCTTGCATCGGATGCGGTAAGTGTCAGAAGGTCTGCAAGTTTGATGCAATTACCATTGAGAACAATGTGGCTTATGTTGACTTCAATAAGTGCCGCATGTGTACCAAGTGTGTTGATGAATGCCCAACAGGTGCTCTCGTAAAAGTTAATTTCCCAGTTAAGAAGGCAAAGCCAGCTGCAGAGGCTGCACCTAAGGCAGAGGCTCCAGTAGCTGCTCCTAAGGCTGAGGTTTCAGAAGAAAAGAAGGAGGATTAAATCATGAATTTGAGAACTTTTAGAATTGGTGGAGTTCACCCAGAAGAGAATAAGATTACTGCTGAGATGGCTACTCAGGTAGCACCTCTCCCTAAGCAGGCTATTTTCCCACTTGGTCAGCACATCGGTGCTCCTGCCAAGCCTGTAGTTGCCAAGGGCGACAAGGTGAAGGTGGGTACACTCATCGCTGAGGCGGGTGGTTTTGTGAGTGCTCCTATTTACAGTTCCGTATCAGGAACTGTGTTCAAGGTAGATACATCTATTGATGCTACCGGTTATCGCAAGCCTTGTATTATTATTAATGTAGAAGGCGATGAGTGGGAGGAGAGTATCGACCGCTCTGATAAACTCGAGACGCTGGAGGCTCATACTGAGCTAACTCCAGAGGAAATCGTAAACCGCATCAAGGTGGCTGGTGTCACTGGTATGGGTGGTGCTGGTTTCCCAACCTTCATCAAGCTTTGTCCTCCTCCTGGAGCCAAGGCTGAGTGCGTCATCATCAACGGTGTAGAGTGTGAGCCTTATATCACAGCCGACTATCGCCTGATGCTGGAGCATGCTGATGAGATTCTCGTTGGCTTGAACCTTCTGATGAAGGCGGCTAAGGTAGAGAAGGGCTACATCGGTATCGAGGATAACAAACCTGCTGCTATCAAACTCTTCGAGGAGAAGACAGCCAATGATTCTCGTATCGAGATAGTTCCTCTTGCCAAGAAATATCCACAGGGTGGTGAGAAGCAGTTGGTAGATGCGGTTATCCGCCGCCAGGTTCCTGCTCCTCCAGCTATCCCTGTCAACGTTGGAGCAATTGTTCAGAATGTTGGTACTGCCTTCGCTGTTTATCAGGCAGTTATGAAAAACAAACCTCTCTTTGAGCGCTATACTACCGTTACCGGTAAGCAGGTGAAGAATCCAGGCAACTTCCTCGTGCGTATGGGAACCCCATTCTCTCAGATGATTGAGAACTGTGGCGGTTTGCCAGAGGGCGACAACAAGGTGTTGGCTGGTGGTCCGATGATGGGTAAGGCTGTAATTAGCCTCGATGTACCGGTAACCAAGGGTACCAACTCCATCACCGTATTGACCGATGCTGATGCTCACCGCAAGAAGGCTCAGCCATGTATCCGTTGTGCCAAGTGTGTGGATGCCTGTCCAATGGGTCTGGAGCCATACTTGCTCGCTACCCTGAGCGTAGTGAAGGATTATGAGCGCCTGGAGGCAGAAGAGGTAACATCCTGCATTGCCTGCGGTTCATGCCAGTTCACCTGTCCATCTCATCGTCCTATCCTCGATAACATTATCAACGGTAAGGCAGCGGTAATGGGCATTATCAGAGCTCGCAACGCCAAGAAGTAAGCGTTCACGTCAAGAATGAATTTCATTTAAGAAAGAATTTAAAAGAAAAAATGAGTAAATTAATCGTTTCATTATCGCCACACGCTCATGGAAATGAGAGCGTAGAGAAGAACATGTACGGAGTGATTATCGCTCTCGTGCCTGCCATCCTCGCTTCTTTCTATTTCTTCGGCTTGGGTTCAGCAGTCGTACTGCTCGCCTCTGTGGCAGCCTGCGTCTTCTTTGAGTGGGCAATTACAAAATATCTCCTGAAGGAGGAGACCAGCTTGCTCGATGGTTCTGCCATCATTACCGGTCTCTTGCTTGGCATGAACTTGCCAAGTAACCTTCCTCTCTGGATCATCATCATCGGTGCCCTGTTTGCCATCGGTGTAGGTAAGATGAGCTTCGGCGGTCTGGGTAACAACCCTTTCAATCCCGCTTTGGTAGGCCGTTGCTTCTTGCTCGTCAGCTTCCCTGCCCAGATGACTTCATGGCCTGTTGCCGGACAGATGCTCAGCTATACTGATGCTACAACGGGTGCTACTCCGCTGGCTATCATGAAGACAGCCATCAAGACGGGCGATGCTTCTGTTCTCAACCAGTTGCCTGATGCGCTGAGCCTGCTCTTCGGTGCCACTGGCGATACCTTCGGAGCCGGTACAACCGGTGAGGTTTGTGCATTCGCCCTCTTGCTCGGTTTGGCTTACATGCTTTGGAAGAAGGTCATCACCTGGCACATACCAGTAAGCATCATCGCTACCGTATTCGTTTTCAGCGGTTTGATGCATTTGGCTAATCCTGTTTATGCCAATCCTCTGGCTGTCATCTTCAGCGGTGGTCTGATGCTCGGTGCCATCTTTATGGCTACTGATTATGTAACCTCTCCAATGACTCACAAGGGCATGCTTATCTATGGTGTATGCATCGGTCTGCTGACCGTCATCATCCGTAACTGGGGTAGCTATCCTGAAGGTATGTCGTTCGCCATTCTTATCATGAATGCGTTCACACCTCTTATTAACACATACGTTAAACCAAAGCGCTTCGGTGAGAAGCCTGTTAAGAAATAAGGAGGACAGAGACATGCAGAAATTAGAATCATCATTGAAGAACATGGTGCTTGTGCTGGTGGGCGTAGCGCTCATCGTAGGTGCTGTGCTTGCATATATCAATCATCTTACATCTGGTCCTATCGCCGAGAAGGCTGCACAGAGTCTGGCTGCCGGTATCAAGAGCGTGATGGGCACAGAAGATCTCCAGGTGGCTGAACCGGAAGAGGTGAAGCAGGAGTTTGGCGGTAAGGAATTCTCTTTCACCATCCACAAGTGCTCTGACAAGAGCGGCAAGCAGTTGGGTGCAGCCGTAGAGAGTACTACCGGTGGTTTCGGTGGCGACCTGAAGGTGCTCGTAGGTTTCGATACCGAGGGCAAGATTATGGGTTATACCGTGCTTCAGGCTTCAGAGACTCCAGGTCTGGGTGCCAAGGCTACTACCTGGTTCCAGAAGGACGGAAAGGGTAGCATCATCGGTAAGACTCCAAAGGATGGCGACCTCCACGTATCTAAGGACGATAAGAGTGGCAATGCCGTAGACGCCATCACCGCCTCTACCATTACCAGCCGCGCCTTCCTCAAGGCTATCAATCAGGCTTACGCTGCCTATGCAGGTAAGAGTGTAGATGGCGAGAGCGGTGCATCTCAGAAAGCAGATGCAGAGAGTGGTGCATCTAAAGTTGAACATAACGAAAAGAAAGGATAAACCGATATGAGTAATGTTAAGATTTTGATGAACGGACTCATCAAGGAGAATCCAACCTTCGTGTTGCTTCTCGGTATGTGTCCTACTTTGGCTACAACAACCAGCGCCATCAACGGTCTCTCTATGGGATTGGCTACCATGGCGGTGCTGATTTGTACCAACTTTGTTATTTCCTGTATCAAGAAGATTACCCCGGATATGGTTCGCATCCCTGTTTTCATCGTAGTGATTGCAGCCTTCGTAACCATCCTTCAGATGTTGATGAGCGCTTATGCTCCCGACAGCATCAATCAGGCGCTGGGTATTTATATTCCGCTGATTGTAGTAAACTGTATCATCCTGGGTAGGGCAGAGAGCTTTGCTGCCAAGAATTCGCCTATTGCCAGCCTCTTCGATGGCATTGGTTGCGGTTTGGGCTTCACCCTCGGTTTGACCATCCTGGGTAGTGCCCGCGAGATACTCGGTGCAGGTAGTGTATTCGGTATCACTCTGTTGCCGGAGACTACCAATATTCTGATGTTCATCCTGCCTCCTGGAGCTTTCCTCACCTTGGGGTACATCATTGCTATATTTAATAAGGTAAAGAAGTAAGCGTAGGCATCGCTTCAAATCAATGAAATAAAATAGAAATTATGGAATATTTATTGATATTTATCTCTGCGATATTCGTCAACAACATCGTCTTGTCGCAGTTTCTTGGTATCTGTCCATTTCTGGGCGTATCGAAGAAAGTTGATACAGCCATCGGTATGGGTGGTGCCATCGCTTTTGTCTTGACCCTGGCAACCATCATTACCTGGTGTGTTCAGAAGTATGTACTCGATCCGTTCGGATTGCAATATCTCCAGACCCTGGCATTCATCCTCGTGATTGCAGCCTTGGTTCAGATGGTAGAGATTATCCTGAAGAAGGTTTCTCCTGCGCTTTATCAGGCGCTCGGTATCTTCCTGCCTCTGATTACTACCAACTGTGCCGTGCTGGGTGTAGCCATCCTGGTTATCCAGAAGGACTACAATCTCCTGGAGAGCGTGGTTTACGCCTTCTCTACAGCTCTCGGCTTTGCTCTGGCTCTCATTGTCTTTGCCGGCATTCGCGAGCAGCAGGCTCTGGTCCGTATTCCTAAGGGCATGCAGGGCGTAGCTATCGTCATGGTAACTGCAGCGCTCCTCAGCCTCGCCTTCATGGGATTCTCGGGCGTAGATGGCGGTTTGAAATCGCTCTTCGGATTGGAGTAAAACTTTTACTGAAAGTTGATAAAATAATAATGGGAATTTGCGAATGGTATGAACCGATGCAAATTCCCATTTTTTGTACTTGATTTTCTTACTCTCTTACTTGAGTTCTAGATTTTTCTTAACTCTCTGTCTTTATAAACTTGAAATTATAACTCTTTCTCTTTTCTTATCTTCTGTGTCCGAAGCTTCCACCGCCATTGTTCTTGCTTGGTGTAGAAGAGCGAGGGGTGAATCCGCCGCCACGGTTGCCAGACCCGCTGCTGAATGAACGGCTCATGCTGCTGCGGTTGCCCCCGAAGATATTACTTCTTCCGCTTCCGAAGCTGCTGTTTCCGAAACCACGGCTGCTGTTTCCGAACCCACGGTTGTTGCTGGTGCTGCTGTTGCTGCTGCCGAAACCGCGGTTAGGGCGACTGTTGCTATTGCCGAAGCCACGGTTGCTGCTGTTGCCGAAGCCTCCGTTGTTATTTCCGAAGCCTCCGTTCTGAGGGCGGCCGCTGTTTCCGAAGCCAGCGTTGTTGTTAGGGCGGCTTGCATTACCGAAACCACGGTTTGGATTCATCTGAGGTCTGTTCTCGCGGTTCAGATTTCCGAAAGATCTTCCTCTGCCGTAATCACCACGGTTAAATCCGTCTCTCATACCTACTCTAGGATGTCCACCAGGGTGAGGGCCGCCAAAACTTCTTCCGTGATACCAGCTTCTGTTTCCGTTTACTCGCCAGCTATGACCTCCACGGTAAGATACGTAGAAGTGAGGGCGACCGAAGTAGAAATAGTCGCGGCGAGGATAGCGGGCGTAGATGCCGAAGTGCCAGTAGCCCGCATTCCAGTAAAGCGGACGGTAGAAGTAGGTGGCATTGATATATGTTCTATACTGCCAGTCGAGCAGGATATAGCTCAAATCCATATTGCGCTGGCGCCAGTAAGCACCATACAGGTCATCGTATGTATCTACACTCATCAGGTAGTCGAGGTTCACCTCGTAAGCTGCCTCATACTGGTCTTCCGTAAGATTGAGCTCGTAAGCCATCTTGTCTGTCAGGAAGAGAGCCTGCTGTCTTGCCTGCTCATAACTCATTGCAGAAGCGGTAGTGAATGTCATCATGAACATGGCTACCAGAGCTATTATCATTCGTTTCATAATCGTATATCTTTTAATTGTTATACTTCATGTTTCTTTTTTCTGGTGCAAAGATACGATGTTTTTTGCTTCCACGGTCGGGATTTCCCCTAAAGGGGTGGGGGAAAATCCCTACTTCTTTATTTCGTGCCTGTGCAGTTATATATATAATAAGGTATAGAACCGGAGTGGAGCGTAAAGGTTTGCGTGAAGTTTTTCGCTGTTTTTGGAACAATCAAACGAAATATTTACTACCTTTGCACTCAGAAAAAAACAATCTGATGAATAGATTGGAATTTAAAACGAAAAGTAAAATAATAAAGACAAAATAAACAAATCATGAAAGAGCTAAAAGCATTAAACAAGCGCACTGCTCCTAAGAGCGTCGCTCCAGAGAAAATCATTCAGTTTGGTGAAGGTAACTTCCTCCGTGCATTCGTAGATTGGATTGTATGGAATATGAACAAGAAGACCGACTTCAACGGTTCTGTCGTTGTAGTTCAGCCATTGGCTGGTGGTATGGTTGACTGGCTGAACGGTCAGGACTGCCTCTATCACGTAAACCTTCAGGGTAAGGAGAACGGCCAGGCTATCAACACATTGGAGCGTATCGACGTTATCAGCCGTGCACTGAATCCATATTCTCAGAACCAGGCATTCATGGCTTTGGCTGAGCAGCCAGAGATGCGTTTCATCATCTCTAACACTACAGAGGCTGGTATCGCATTCGATGACTCTTGCAAGTTTACAGATGCTCCTGCAGCTTCTTATCCAGGCAAGTTGGTTCAGCTCTTGTTCCACCGCTACAAGTTCTTCGAGGGCGACCCAACCAAGGGTATGATCCTGATGCCATGTGAGCTGATCTTCCTCAACGGTCACCACCTCAAGGAGTGCATCTATCAGTATATCGAGCTCTGGAAGGGCGATATGGGTGCTGATTACGAGGGCTTCAAGGAGTGGTTCACCAACCACTGCTACGTTTGCGCTACATTGGTAGACCGCATCGTTCCTGGTTTCCCACGCGATACCATCAAGGAGATTCAGCAGAAGGTTTGCTACAAGGACAACCTCGTGGTTAAGGCAGAAAGCTTCCACCTCTGGGTTATCGAGAAGGCAGAAAATATGACAGTAGAGCAGATGCAGGAGGAGTTCCCAGCTCATAAGGCAGGTCTCCACGTGCTTATCACAGATAATGAGAAGCCATACCACGAGCGTAAGGTTACCCTGCTGAATGGTCCTCACACCGTATTGAGTCCTGTTACATACCTCAGCGGTGTAAACATCGTTCGCGATGCCTGCGAGCACCCGGTATTGGGCAAGTACATCCACAAGGTACAGTTTGAGGAGTTGATGCAGACTCTGAACCTCCCAATGGATGAGCTGCAGAAGTTCGCTTCTGACGTATTGGAGCGTTTCGAGAATCCATTCGTAGATCATCAGGTAACCAGCATCATGCTCAACTCATTCCCTAAGTTTGAGACTCGCGACCTGCCAGGTGTCAAGATTTATCTTGAGCGTAAGGGCGAGTTGCCACAGGGCTTGGTATTCGGTCTCGCTGCTATCATCACTTACTATAAGGGTGGCGTTCGCGAGGATGGTGCTCCTATCCAGCCAAACGATGACCAGAAGATTATGGACAAGCTCACCGAGCTTTGGGCTACCGGCGATACCCAGAAGGTAGCTGAGGGCGTATTGGGCTTCGACTATATCTGGCACGAGGATTTGAACAAGACAGTTCCTGGCCTTACCGAGTTGGTTAAGAAAGATCTTGACCTTATTCAGGAGAAGGGCATGTTGGAGGCTGTTAAGACTATCCTCTAATAAAAAAAACATGTTCGTTCATAGGTTCAAATAACGATTAAGATTTGAAAATAGTTATAAGGTTTTGTGTTAGTTGTTAGCTATAATCTTCTAGCTAATAGGTTAAAGGCGGGGAGCTTGTGAAAGCGCCTCGCCTTTTTGCTTATTGTCTGCTTTGTGATGTTTCAGAATCCTTAATAACCTTAATGACCTTGTCCTTAATGACCGGATGGTTGATGATGAGCGGCACTCTTTCTACCACTACCATGGAAGTGTCGAGGCCCAATGCCTTAGGCTCGTCAATACCTATCTTGCTGATAAGAGCGTAGATACTCATCAGCAGGTTCTGTTGGCGATTATCTGAACTCTCCGGGTAATATACGCGGTGAATGATGATGAATCGGAAATCGCCCGGAATTCCGTATTTGCGCAGCGAAGGATAGGTGCTTTGCAAATCTACCTTTCCGTCTGTTATCAGATCTTCCACCACTTGTCGCAGATAGAGACTCACCCTAGGCTCTATGCGGAAACCAATGTGCATGGTTACGCTGTAGAGGGTGTCAGGAATCAGGGTCTCGCAGTTGTACTCCAGCGTGTCAGGAGTGTCAACAAACTCCATGTTGATAAGCCAGTAATGGTCAGCACGTTTCGGCTGCTTGTTGATGATGGAGTAGAGCAACTTGTCATCTACGGCACCTTCCTTGTTGGCGTGGTTCACATAAACCAGGTTGGAAGCGTACTTAGGGATGCTCTCGTCGGCCTTGATGTCGGAGATAATCTGATAATAATCATCCAGCGGTTTGGTGCTGATATAATGGCGTCGTATCTTCATGGCTTTCACCCACACGTACATCATCAGGAACAGGATTCCTCCAATGAGCATCGTACACCATCCACCTGCAAGAAACTTTGACAGATTGGCAGTCAGGAAGATGGCTTCGATGATGCAGTATGCGCCCATAAACAGCATCGTGAAAATCCGTGCCACTCCCTTGCTGTGCAGGTAGAAACCGAGCAGCAGGGTAGTCATCAGCATGGTGATGGTGATGGCGAGTCCGTAGGCTGCCTCCATGTGCGAGGAGTCGCGGAAGAGCAGGATGATGAGAACCACGCCGATGTACATGGCGAGGTTGATCATCGGGATATAGAGCTGCCCCTTAACATGGGTAGGATGTTTGATTCGCATGCGCGGCCAGAAGTGCAGGTTCATGGCTTCGCTCAATATGGAGAAGGTTCCGCTGATGAGTGCCTGGCTCGCAACGATTGCCGCACCCGTGGCCATGATGATGGCGAAGAACAGCATGCTCTGCGGCATGATGGCAAAGAACGGATTCACTGCCAGTGCCGTATCAGCATGATTCAGCACCCATGCTCCCTGTCCCAGATAGTTGAGAATGAGCATGGTCTTTACGAAGCCCCAGCTGATGGCGATGTTCTTTCTGCCGCAATGTCCCAGGTCGGAATAGAGAGCCTCGGCACCGGTAGTACAGAGAAATACGGCACCCAGAATCAGAAACCATTCAGGCGATTTTGCCAGCAGCATGGCAGCATAATAGGGGTTGAAAGCCTTCAGTATCAATGGGTAAGACGTGATGCTGAAAGCTCCCACAACGCCCAGCAGCAGGAACCATAGCAGCATAAATACGCCAAACGATTTGCCGATACTCTCTGTGCCAAACCGCTGCACGAAGAAGATGATGGTGATGATGCCCAGGGTGATGGGGATGACTGGCAGGTTGGGACTGATGCTTTCGAGTCCTTCGATGGCTGTGGTCACGGTGATGGCAGGGGTGATGATTCCGTCTGCCAGCAGGGTGCTTGCGCCAATGATGGCCAGTAGGTAAATCCACTTGCTCTTGAGTCGGCGCAGCAAGGCATAGAGGGCGAGGATGCCTCCTTCGCCATTGTTGTCGGCACGCAGCGCCACGCATACATATTTGATGGTGGTCTGGAGGGTGAGTGTCCAGATGATGCATGACAGTGCGCCCAGGATGGTGCTCTCGCTGATGCTTTCGCCCGTATGCAGGATAGCCTTCATCACATAGAGAGGTGATGTTCCGATGTCTCCGAATACAATGCCTAATGTAACGAGCAATCCCAGAAAGCCTACTTTGTGATGATTGCAGGCTACTGAACTTTCTGCTTTTTCTTTCATTTTTCTTCTCTTATTTAAATTAAATATTATCCTTTTTGGGACATGAAAATGTCCTTTGTGATTATAAATTTGCGTGCAAAGGTATAAACATAAGAGGTAAGATAGAATTTGTTTAACAAGATTTATCGGATTTAACTTTTATTCTTTGAAGATATGAAGAGACGAATAGAGGCGAATGCCGATAAGACTACTCCCGAGAAACTTCTGAACTTTGCGAAACTTGAATAATTAATAAAGGCGGGGAGCTTGTGAAAGCGCCTCGCCTTTTGCGTATGTTTTGTAAGTTTCTTTTCAAGTGACTGTTGTAAAGAAAACAGTTATTCAATGATGTGGTTGATGACCATTCCTGCGATAGCCATTCCGAAGGTTGCGGTGATGTGGCAGAGCGAACCGTTGATCTGTGCCTTAGTAGAGCACCATTCGTGTTCTACCAGTTGCTGGTCGCCCGGAGCATCATATACGGCAGTATCGGTACCCCTCTCTCCGCTAATGAGTTTGGCTTTCGGGCATAGGCATCCGCCCGTGCCGCAGGCTTTGTTCACCCCTTGGTTCTGCATCGGTTTTTCTTCACTGTATACGCATTGGAATTTTCGTCGTGGGAAGGTTTTGTTCTTCTTGAATTTCTTTCGCAGTGCTCTTGCCAGCGGGTCTCCATCCACCTTCCAGAATTCAGATTTTCTTACCTTGAAGGGGTCGGTGCGCAGGGCAGCTCCCATAGAAGATATAAAGGTGATTTCCTTAGGCAGGGCAGTGGCACGCAGAATGAGGTCAGCCTTATCCTTGAGCGAGTCGATGGCATCGATGATGAAGTCGTATTGCTCCATGTGGAATTCATCGGCAGTTTCTGCCTGATATATTTTCTGATAGGCTGTGATGTTGGCATCGGGGTTGATTTCGAGCAGTCGGTTGCGCAGCGCCTCTACCTTCACTTCGCCTAAGGTTCGGCTTGTAGCCATCAGCTGGCGGTTGCAGTTGGTTACGCATACCCTGTCGCTGTCTACGATTGTGATGTTTCTCACGCCGCTTCTCAGGAGTCCTTCAGCGCACCATGATCCTACTCCTCCGATACCGAAGATGAGCACTCTTGCCTTCTGAATTTTCTCAAGATTATCCTTTCCCAGGAGCAGTTCGGTGCGTCGCTGCATTCCCTGCTCCATTGTCGTTATTTTATTCTCCATTTTATTGTTTGTAAAGAATTCTAATGTATATATCTGATGCAAAGTTAGTGAATAAAATCCGATGTCGGCTGATATGAATAAATGTTTATAATTCTTTAACTCATTTAACTTCTAAACTTGCGAAACTTGAATTATTACTAAGTGGATAATGATAGTCACATGCTTTTTTTAGTGGTTGAAATTTAGTTTCAGTAAGCGTTTCTGGAAGAAGAAGGGCGGGGGAGTAACTAATAATGAACTGTTACGCCCCCATGCATGATGTTACTCCGAGGGTAGTGCCGAGCGCCGTCAAGATTGTGAGTACAATCTGAAAAATCTGTTTCCAAGTTTCTTTCTTCATAATTTTCTAGTTTTTTTAGTGATTAATAATGTTCTTGATTACAGGTGCAAAGGTACTACATTTTTCTTATACCACCAAAAATCACCTTGCAGAGTTATGTGAAATTCCATTAACATTTCCATCATATTGCGTTAAAGAAAACAACTCATCGTTTTGCGGGTCATAACTCATAGCTTTGTGATGAGATAGTCATAGTTTAGGGGCAATGAAAGTATGCATCTCGATACCGCTAAAAAATCGATTACAAATTACAATTTCAGTTATTACAGTTTTATTTTGACCAAATATCACGCTTTTAAAATGTAAGTATAGAAAAGTATATATAAATATATAATTATATATATTTATATATAAATATTTGTAGTAACAGATTGTTACTACCTTCAAACCCTTATACCCCCTCAGGAAAAAACTGTAATAACTGAAATTGTAATTACCGTAATACAAATAATCTTCAAAAATCCTTGGTTGTTTCAAAAACATTTCGTACCTTTGAGGGCAGCATTGCTAAAGCATCCTGATGAAGCTTTGATGGATGACATCGGGGAAATGTGGTCGTTAGAGTGCTCACCTAAGTATTATGTTGATTGTTGGATGAACATGATGCAAAAGTTTTTTGATGTGAATGATGCCTTGAAAGGTATCCTTATTAAAGACATTTTCGAAAAATATTAAATGGTAAATTACTCAAGTTTCGCAAGTTTTGCTCCACACGCCCTGAACCAACGGTCACCGGCCGAAGGGAAAGGTAAAGGGCAGAAGCATTAAAAACAGAAAGCCCCCGATGCTATACGCACCGGGGGCTTTTCCTGCATATATTTTATCTGAAAATCTGCCCAAATATTCAGAATAGCTTAAAATGAGCGATTTATGAGTGTTTTACCTCAATAGAGGTAATAATTTAGCACCGATTCTAATTTCTGCAATGTGCATATATTTGTTTGTCAAACAACTCTTTTGTTTGCAAAAATATAACAATTTATTGGATACACAATAAAATGTATGTTTTTTAACGATTGATATTGATAAGTGAAAATTCTGTGGATGATCATCTCGGTTAATAAATCCTGAGATATTCATCACACAGAATTTGGGTATTGCATTTTAGAGGTTGATTTGAAAAACAATACTTTTCTAAAAACGATTAATCTCATCCTCAGCAGAACCGCTTCCGTTGTATTTATCTTTGAAACTATTGAAGTTGTAACTAATGGAAGCTATGATGCAGCGATTGAAGTTATTCACTTTTCTGTTCTGCACCACAAAATTAACCCTCTTTACATCGTTCAACTTCGAGCTATCAAACAAGTCCTCTGCTTTTAATGTTATCGTCAATTTCTTTTTAAGTAACTGTTTCTGTACCATCATATTGAATGACGAATAACCGTTTTGCTCGTAGATGCCATGATGTCCCTTAATGTTCCAATAGAAATCACATCGAAAAAGCCAATCGTTCCTTAGTGCCACTACATTTTGGAAAGCGAAGAGACCGTATGGATGATTGTAATCTAATTGCTCTCCATTATATGATAGCGTGAAATAAGGTTTATAGACACCCACCGTCAAAGTAGGTCGCCAGCAACCAAAAACAGGTGAAACAACACATTGCGCTCCTAGTTGCTGGAAATCCTTGGCGTTGGTTGACATCCAAGTTACCGTTCCAGGTTTGCCGGATACAGCAACGACAGTCGGATGGATGTAATCCTTGATATACTGATAATCCAACTTGAAGTCGAATATGCTATAATTCACACTAAGTTCTGTATCATACACGTATTGCGGTTTCAGATAAATGTTGCCTTGCTCATAATGGTATTGATTGTTGTAGCTCACACTGTTGTTCAACTGACGAAACGAAGGACGGTTGACCCTGCTACTGAAATCAAGATTCATCCCAACTCTCCCAAACATAGTGGAAAGAGAAAGGGATGGAAGTAAGTCCGAATAATTGGTCTTGTTCTTTACTTCTCCTTGGTCTGTGTTGATGGCATGAATGTACTCATAGCGAAGCCCGATGCTTCCTTTCCATTTGGAGGCAGACAAACGAAAAGTGGCAAATCCTGCATACTTGGTTTCCTTATTCTTGAATTGGTCATCGGCTATCTTCCCTTCTTCGTTTACAGACATACCCCATGAACTGATTTTACTGAAATCCGTTCCGAAATCAAGCCTATTATTCTTATTCATGTTCCAAGCAAACACCCCTTTGAGTGCAGTCGCACGATTTCGCTGGTCGTTTTGCATATGCGTGATTTCTGAGACAGCATCTATTCTACTTGTCTCGCTCACTTGTTGCTTATGTTTCAGTTGAGCATAAACATAGTCGGCATCCAAGTTGAGCTGTAGGTTGTCTGTTAGTTTGCCGATATAATACAGATTGACATTGTGAAACCTTTCCTTTTCAGATTCTTCAGTCTTGTTGTCTGTAGATGTCAGCAGTTCATCATTCTTGTACGTCTGCATATAGTCGAAAGGAGAGTCGAGCATCTTGTAGTTGGAGATGCTTCCCAAATATCTTCCGCCGATAGTGTGATTCTTGTTTATGGCATAATTCATACCAACATTATAGTCATGAGAGCGAGAGCGGTCGGAATATTCAGAAACAGAAATCTCATGAAATGTATCTTGCCCGTAATTGAACTGGTTAACATCATATCTGATGTCACTTCTCGTATTGTCATGTTGATATGCGAGGAATACATCCAAAGCTCCCTTGTGGATGTTGAGGTTGACCTCCTCGTTGTTAGACAAATTCTTATGTTTGGAGATTTCCGCACCCACAATACCAGAAAGTCTATCCAAGGAATGGTGTACGGTAGTGATGTTTATGACACTCCTTGTTTCTGCATCGTATTCTGCTCCAGGGTTTGTTATGAGCTGTACAGACTTCACGTTGGTAGAAGAAAGGAGTGACAACCCTGAAGTATTAGTCTGCTTTCTTCCATCTATATAGATGACAGGCTCACCCTTACCAAACACCTCATACTTTCCATTTGTATAGAGCATCCCAGGAATATATTTGATAACATCTGTTGCCTTGCCAATATTTTTCAAATTGGAATTTTGAACGTCAAGCGTAAGTTTACCATTTTCTCTTGATATGTATTTGCGATGACCTTTAATCATAACTTTTTGCAGATTAATTGTTGCATCCTCCAAGGTTATGGCACCAACCTCACCGGTACGATATGCATTACAGTAAGTTTTGTAGCCCACACAACTTACTTTCACAATCGCCTTTTTCACCTCGCAAGGAATTACGAACTGACCATTCTCATTTGTCACACCACCCGTGATTAAACTGGAATCACGAACATTGAGCAAAGCGACATTGGCGAAATCGACTGGTTGATGGTGAGTGTTTACAATGCGTCCCATCATTCTGTTAGAAGTCTTTTGAATACATTCTACAATGATAATATTATCCACCTGTTTCATCTTGATAGGGTAAAAACCTATCAAGTTCATGATGGCATCTGGAACACTTTCATTTTTGATGTTCTTTGTCACCTTGAAATCCTCCAACTCGTCATACACAAAGTTGATGACATACTTATCCTGTTTGGCATTCAAATCCTTTAATGCCGCAGAAAATGACACATTATTATATTGTCGAGTGATACGTTGGGCAGAAACGCCCATACTTATCACCGAAAGCAAAATCAAACTTATCAGATATTTACTCATAGCCTATTCTCTGTTTTATAGTCCATATACTGTATATACAGTTGAGCCAAGCAAAAAACTAAGCAAAACAATAACTTTTTTCAAAATTTACAGAAAAAACATTCAACGACTCCTTGTCTTCCACAAAGCCATAGGATGAAAAGTCTCTCGTTGATAGGCTGTCTTGTTTGTTGTCAGCATTGGAATTCCAAATACTCTCTGGTTCATGTACAGTTTGCAATGGTACTTTAACAATAGAGTCAGAAGCCACTTTCTCATAGTCATTTGCAGAATGATCTGTTTGTTCCTTAAAACTTAAAAAGAAAAAATTTCTTCCCCAACCATTACCAAATATAACATCTAATGGTTCCCCTGTATCTTTCCATATTCTGACTCTTGCTGCAAATCCAAAATCAAATTTAACGGCAGTACTATCATATGTAAAAGTTACAGTATAGAACTTTCTTCCTATCTGTTTTCTTATTTGAGGGCGGCTGTCTCCTCCGTAATCCTTCTTTTTAAAAACTTGAATATCCGATACGTTAGCCTCTTTAAAAAATGGAACATACGCAGGACCAAAGGTCAAAGCCACGTTTCTTGCGCTATTTACAAGAGTACTATTGTCTAAGACCTCTGGTCGCTTGCATGAACTCAAGAATAGTGTACATAATACCGCTATTCCCCAAACTACAATCATTATAAATGGTATTTTTTTCATAATTCGTAATTTTTATATTCTTGAAATATTGCGTATCGATTACTCTCTATTGATCCTTTCCACCAATTCGTCTGGTGTAAGTATCTCCATCTTGGAGAAACCAAACCACTTTTTGCCCAAGTCCTTTATGGATGCACCTATGTGATATACATCATCGTCTATACAAAGGAAGCGGTCATGTGATAAACGGAATGTTTCAACATCAATCGGTGCATATCTTCTATACGCTTGTCGGATTCTTCGTTTAAGGTCGCAATTTGCGACCTTAAACATTCGTCCTTGGTCAATTGAAACATGAAATCTTCTGGAAATCGTTTAATATTACGTTTTACTTGCTCATTAAGACGCTTTGTTTCAACGCCATAAAGTGTGGCAAGGTCACGGTCAAGCATAACTTGTTGTCCTCTAATGATTTTTATTAGAGGCTCTATATTGTCAACACCAACCAACTGGTCACGATTTGTGACCAGTTCGCCATTAACTGTCTTTTCCGTTATATCTGCCATATTTCTATCTTTATTTTTAAGGTCACAATTTGTGACCTTAAACGTGTTGTTACTTATTATTGTATGCAAAGGTAGTGCTTTTAGCCTTTAAGTCACTATTGCACAACCCCTTTCTTTGAAAAGAACGTAAAATCAATAGTATTATTGCGGTGATTGCACTTTTATTAATCGCTTCACTCGTTGTACAAATGAAAAAAGGAGTAAGAACATTATAGCCTTACTCCTTAATACGTATTTTATAAAATGTGAATACACATTTACAACGATTTGCAAAACAGATCTTTCATCTTATCCAAATCAGGCAAAGCCTTCTGTAATTCTTCAGGCATATCCTGTTTGGTTTTATATGTTGCTACTCCCATTGGGCTGTCGTAGTTCCTTACAACAATGTCAACAAAAGCCTTGTTCATTTCTTTGCATAAAACAATACCAATAGAAGGATTTTCGTGTGGCTTTTTTACAGTAAGGTCTAACGCTTGTAGATATGTACATAGTTGTCCCAAATATGAAGGTTTGAACTTACCGTATTTTAGTTCCACGGCTACCATTGCTGCAAGTTCTCGACTAAAGAACAAAAGGTCTATGAACATTTCTTCTCCTTCAAGTACGACACGATACTGGTTACCCATAAAGATAAAATCCTTTCCGAATTGAAGAATGAAATCGCGCATGTTTCTTACAATTTCTTGCTCAACTACACGTTCGTCAATGTCCTCAATCTCCAGTCCCAAATTTTCAGTATTGATGAAATCAAGCAAATATTCATCCTTAAACATTGATATTGTTTTCATTGATTGCTTAATGTCTGGTATCGCTTTCGGAAAATTGTTAGGCATATTGCCTTGATGGTGATATAGGTCATCTGATAAGTATTTCCGTAATACGTACTTGTTCCAATGATACAGGTTCACTTGATGTATATAGTAGATGCGCTCATCTAAAGTGGTAGTTTTATGCAAAATTTCCATATGATGAGTGAAACTAATGCCCACAAAATCCTCTATATGCAAGTCTGCTGACTCTATAGGTCTGTTAATACAAAGGAGTGTCTTTTCTCCTATTTCAACACCATCTTCTATCTTATTTTCAAACTGTTGTAATTGGTTCGCCAATGGCGAACCAATTGAAAGGCATTGCCATTCCTCATAGAAGATACGCATTTTCTTCAAGTTGCCTGAAGAAAAGCCTCTTAATCCTGGCAATTCACGCTGCAATCTCTCACTAATAGTATCAAGAGCTTTTGCGCCCCAATGTGCTTGCTGTAAATTGATAGACACATAACGCCCTATACCATAATATAAAGACAACTGTATGGCATTACTTGACTGGCTCGCCTGTGCTTGAGCTCGCAAAATTGCCCCTTTTATGGTTTGGACAGCTTTATCTACTGTTATATTGTTTTCTTCCATTATACTCTGTTTTGATATTATTTACAAAGGTAGTGCTTTTAGCCTTTAAGCCACTATTGCACAACCCTTTTTTTGAAAAGAACGTAAAATTAATAGTTTTATTGCTGTGATTGTAGTTTTATTAAAACTCACCCTGGAAGGGATATGCATAGTGTGTTGTATGCATTCCCTTCCAGGGTGATTTTTTTATGGTTCATCCAGAAATTCGATGATTTCTGCTACTTGTTGCCGGGTGTAGAAGTGGGAAAACTTGCCGGCGTAACCCGAACAGAGGCTCTGCTTGAGCTCGGGACACCGGTTGATCCATCTCACCAGTCGGTTGAGCGCTACCCTGAGGGTAGCGGTGGGAAAGTAGAGCATGGCGAGCTCCGCCTTCCCGTAACTTCTGTTTTCTATCATAATTTGTTCGTTTTTGTCTGTATTTGTCAGTTGCTTCTTTCTTTTGCCTGGTAGAATAAAATCTCTCCGATTCATAAGAAAATCCCTCCGAAAGATACGGAAATATCTCCGAAAGATAAAAAAATATCTCCGAAGCAGAAATTCCTAAAATGGGAGATCCTCGGGCGGCGTATCGGCATCAGCCAATAGGTTTCCTTCCTGAAGTCAGTCAGCTTCTTGGAGTTTCCCTTGAGCTGCACGCTGGGTGTGTGATGCAGGGCAGCCGGTGCTTGATGTCCTCTGCCGTTCTCTTGTCCACTTCATCGCAGTAATACCAGTATCTGGTTTTATCGTTTTTTCATGTTGCGAAGGTATACAAAATGTTTTACTTAGGCGGCGAGTCCTATAGGACTCGCTTTTTACAAAGAATAACCTAGGTTAAACTTTTTAACATGTTGGTTTTGCGCCCATTTTTGTTGGGGGATTTTGAAGAAGAAGTAGGGAAGAAGCGAAACATCGGAAAAGTGACGAGGTGAAGGGTGAAGGGTATATTTTAAATCTTATATTATATTCTTTTTTTTAGGATTTTTGGAAAAACCAGATAATCAGAAAAATGAAAAAACGGATTTTTTTCCTTGCCGCGCGTATATATAAAAAAGAGTTTTCAAACCTTCACCCTTCACCTTTTTATTTAACATTTTGTGTGTCAAATAGTTACGGGTGAAGGGTGGTGAAGGGTGTTTTTCGCTTTTTATAAACATATTTTAAGAATTCAGCCCGTTTTTACATATTTTAAGCGTTTATTTTTGGTTCCGAAATGGGTGCCTTTTTTTAGAGGTCCACTTTTTCCTCTTTTCTTACTGCTGAAATCTTTGAAAAATCGAGTGGGGGTAGGGAATCACGTCTTATGTTGTGTTAAACAATTATCAGATAAAAGAAGTTAACGATACCGAAAAAGGACTGGTTTTTAAACAAATATTAATGCAGAAAACTTGAAGTTTCGCATATTAGATTCTGGTTTCGCAAGTTCAGAAGTTAAAGAATTTTAAGGAGTTAAGAGACAATAGTCTTCTAGCTTAAACTTAGGACATTTGTCCCTTAACTTCCTTCTAACTTCCCTTAACTTCCCCACATGCGAAGCTCAGAAAAAAAAGAGGGTGAGTCATCTGGTTATGACACACCCTCTTTTTGTCTTTTATTTCTTTTTCTTCTTCTTCTTTTTGATGCCGAAGAAATCGCGGAGGCCGTTGAAGTCTTTCTTCATGATGAGGCCGAGACCCTGCGTGTTCAGACTGTTGCGCGTAAAATAGCGGTCGTTGGTCTGATTGTACATGCGTATGGCGAGGTTGCCGTTAGGGAAGATGAGGTAGCGGAGGTCGAAATCGCCGATGAAACTCTGCGTGGCATTCGGATTGTCGCGATAACCGAACTGGCCATTGAAGAGTAACCGGTTGTTGAGCAGCTTGCCACTCAGAATGCCCTCATATTCGGCATTGTTGAAACCTTCATCGCCCGTAGATATGTTGGCACCGAAATTCCAGTTGTTGCTCTTCACCACGTTGGAAAGTACGGTGTTCAGCTGCTGCGAGATGGTGCCGCTCAGCAGGCTCTGCATCGCCAGCGAAGTCTGACTCTGCTGTTCACCATCCTCGCTCACCTGGTTGTTGTTGGTCTGGGCGTAGAACCGGCCGATGCCCAAGAGATAGAGCACTTGCTGGTTCATCTCTTCCTGCGAATTGATGATAGAGTAGATCATCTGCTTCGCATCGCTGTTAACCGTAGGCAGGTCCATCGAGAAATCTACCTTAGGCGATTGAGGCGTGCCGGTGATGTCCATCAGGCAGTCTACGCGGATGTTGTTGCCCGAGAACGAACGGCCTATGCGCAGGTCGCTCAGCGGCACTCCGTTTACGGTATATTTAGCCCGCAGGTTGAGTGGGGCATTGTATGGGTTGCCACCGAAGGCGATGGTGCCACCCGGCATAAACTCGAACTCCTTCTTGATGAGATTCTGGATGGTGAGCTTGTAGGTGCCGTGGTCTACCACATAGTTGCCAAACATGTCGAACGAGCCCTTGTTGAAGTAGTTGGCGCGAATTACGCCATCTCCGTTCAGGGTGATGTAATCGCCCGACTGCTCGTCCATGATCAGCTTGAGCGTGAGGTTCTGGTTGGTGTTTACGAGGAAGTTGATGCGCATATCCGATTCGAAATCGATGTCATCCTCTCTCTGTTTCGTGGTTGGAGCCCCGTTCAGGCTGTCCATGATATCCGGCACAATCTCGTGCCAGTGGATAAAGCTCTTGTCGCTGATGGCGTCCGGACTTGCCACATTATATACAAAGATGCTGCCCGGTTCGGGTTCGGCGTTGATATCGATGACGGTTTCGCCGCTCTTGCCGTGGATGCCCACATCGCCCGTGGCATAGATGGTGCCATAGAAGGTGTTGTCGCCAAACTCGCGGGTATCGAAGCCCAGGAAGTTGTGCGCCTTGATATCGAGGTCGTAGCTCAGCCTGGTGAGGTGCTTGTGGTGGATGCCTCCGCTCAGGATGGCTATGTTGCGGTTGCGGTCGAAGATGGTATCATTCTCTATGAGGATATCATCTGGGATAGCGTGGGCATGGAGCGCATCGAAGGTATAATCGGTGTTGAGCTGCTTGAGGTGCACCTTGCCGTGAGCGGTAAGGTCGCCCACAAGATTGATGTTCTTCAAATCGCCCACCACATTGAGATGGCCATCGCCCCAGGCTTCTACCTGGTTCATGAAACTGCCGCAGAAATTCTCGAGGAATTTCATGCTGGTGCCCTGGGCATCGATACCCAGGTCGATATAGTTACGCTTAGGCGAGACGTATCCGTTGATGAGCGTCTGATGCTCCGGACCATCGTCGGCAACTGCATGAATATCAATCTGTTCAAGCTCCTTGTTGAAGTTGACACCAGCATGGAGCACGCCGAGCGGTCCGTTTTCGAAGGTAAACTCCTTCACGTCCAGCTGGGCGTAGGCATCAGGGTCGTTGAAGAGGCTCTTGATGATAGCCTTGCCCGAAGCCTTGCCGGTGAAATCTACCGAATGGAAATTGATGAGGTTCAGCACGTATGCCACATCCACATCCTTCAGGTCGGCTACGATAGAATCGGTCTTCTCGGGTGTAGCAAGACCGGAAACGATGACGTGCTGCTGGTCGTGGCTCACGGCGAAATGGTCTACCAGCAGGCGGTTCTTGCTGTAGATGATGTCGGCAGGATGAACCTCCCACGGCGTGCCGTCGATTCTGATTTCAGACGGGTGTATGGTTACGTGGGCGGTAGAAACCTGATCTTCGTTCTTGAAGAACTGCGCCCTCGTATCGATGATGCCCTGGATAGGGAGCTTAGCCGAATGGTTGTTGTAGAAGAGCTTGGCGAAGAGCTGGTTGTCGGCAGCGGCTGCCTTTACGTGGATGCCCGGTCCGTTATCTCCCCATTTGCCCTGCCTGATCTGCGCATCTATCTTGAGCGAATCGTTGATGGTATGCAGTCGCACTTTGGCTCCATGATAGTCTTTGCCGCCATAGCTGAAGTCAGGCACGCTGGTATAGATGTTGACGGTTTTCTCGGCATCGTTCATGAATCCATCGGCAAAGACGGGCTGCTCTATCTGCAGCGGAATGCCCAGCATGCGCTGCAGAATCTCGGTAGAGGTGATTTCTGCCTGGAAGGTGAAATGGTTCTTCGCACTCCTGTCTACCTTGCCGATGCCCGGAAGGGTAGACAGTTTGCTGGCTACCAGGTTGGTGAAGCTCTTGGTGAGGGTAGCGTAATCGTACTCTCCGTTAACATGGATGCTGGCGAACGGGGCTTCGAGGTCGAAATAGCTGTCCTTGCCCTGGTTCTTGGCGCTTACGGTGATGTCATCGAGACTGTAGGTCTTGTCGGCTACCTTCAGTCCCAGAATGGTTGGCAGCAGATGCTGAACATGGGCTGTTGCGGCATACTGCTTGCGCGGGATGGAGTAGGAGCCTTCTACCTGGATGTTGGCGTTAGGGTCGGCGATGGATGCGAGTCCCTCTACCAGTCCCTGCTTATAGCTTCCGTCTATCTGAATGTTGCGGTAGCTGTACTTGTTGAAATCGAAGCGCGGAATGCTGCCCTTGGCATAGAAATGCTGCTTGTTGCCGTGAGCCGAAAGCGATGCTGCCAGGATGCCGAACTGCCCGTTGTCGAGGATTCTGCCCAGGTTGATGCCCTGGGTGTTGATGCTAGCCTTGAGCTCGGAGCCAGCCTTTTCGGCCTTGATGGCTACTTCGCCCACGCCGGTCTTCAGCTGGCCGCGGGTGCCTACGTTCTTGCCTGCACCATATACTTCACCTATATAATATATGTCGCCCAGGCGCAGCACTTCTTTCGGAATGCTGATGCGTTTGCCCAGATTTCTGGAAACCTCTCCGATGCCATCGCCTGATATCCTGAGGGCTGAGATGTTTGCCTTCCAGCGCAGAAGGCGGTCCCAATCGCTCACACGGCCGTTTGCCCGGAGCAGCAGACTGCCGCTCTGAGTCTTGAATTCGAGGTTATGGATGCGGGCAGATGTACTGGTGCCCGAAAACTGGAGATGAAGCTGCAGGGCATCCTTGAACTTGCGGAGCTCAGGCACGAAGCAGGCAATATCGGCAAGCGTGATGACGGATGGCTTGATGCCGCCCTGAAACTGGAGTGTAGGCTTTACGATATGCTTGTTCTCGATGCGGTAGGTAGCGCGCAGGTCATCAAACTGCAATTGCGAATGAGGGAGCTCGATGCTGAAGTCTCTGAGCAGGGCTTGCTGCTGGTCGGCATCGAGTTTGAATCTCAGATTTCTGAGTTGAAGTCCTGATTTATCTTTCAGCGCTATCTTCTTGACAGCCAAATGGATATCCTTGTCGGTGAGATGGCCCAGAATAATGTGGGCAGAGAGGTCGGTGATGCCTAGATGCTGCGGCGAAAAGACGCCCGGCTTAGGCGCAATATCGCGCTGGTTGTAGGCAACGGCACCATGGCGGATAATCAGACTTCCGATGTGCAGGTCGAGCGGAGTATGGCGGGTGGTATCTTTCGAAGCCAGCGAATCGAGCACGAACTGGATGTTCATTGGGCTCTTGGCATCCTGCTTGTAGATGTTGGCGTTGAGACCGAAGAGCTGGGCAGATGAAACCGAAATCTTGCCATCCTTCAAAGGCAGGAAATCGAGCTTTGCCGATACGCGCGAAGCACAGATCATGCTGTCGCCCTTCTGGTCGAGCATCATCACGTCATCTATGATAATGCGGTTGAAGAAGCCCAGGTTCACCTTTCCGATACTTACCTGAGTGCCGAATTTCTGAGCCAGTGCACCGGCTACTTCAGAGCCGATGAAGGCCTGTACTGGTGGCACGTGCAACAGTACGACAAGCAAGAAATAGACAGCAGCCAGCGTCCATATAATGCTATTGATGATATGTTTTAAATGTTTCAGAGTTGCTTTCTCTAGTTTACAAAAATGTTACTAATTTGAATTTTGCGACAAAATTACTGAAAAATCGGCATAAAATCGAATAATTCACACAATTTTTCTTTTTTATATCACTTTTTTTCACTATTTTTGCAGCACGTTTAGAAGTTTCAGCATAGAAGTAGATAAAATATATGTTTTATGGCAGATGGCCGGTATAGCGTCTTGATGAGGGCGCTGAAGCATATATCTTGAAGTGATTAGTAAGTTTATATATAATATTTTTTAATGTAGTTATGGCAAATGTAATTAAGTTACGTAAAGGCTTGGACATTAACCTTACGGGTAAGGCTTCCAAGGATGTAACGCTCCAGGTGGCTCAGGCTGGCGAGTATGCGCTGGTTCCTGCGGCTTTCGTGGGTGTGACTCCTAAGGTAGTGGTACGCGAGGGCGATCATGTCAATGCCGGAGATGCCTTGTTTGTGAACAAGGCTTGCCCGGAGGTGAAGTTTGCCTCGCCAGTGAGCGGAGAAGTAACCGCCATTGAGAGAGGTGAGCGCCGAAAGGTGCTCTGCGTGAAGGTGAAGGCCGACGCAGTACAGACCTCTACGGATTTTGGTAAGAAAAACGTTGATGCGTTAGACGGTGAGGCTGTCAAGCAGGCGCTGCTTGAGGCTGGTCTCTTCGGATACATCAACCAGTTGCCTTATGCTGTGTCCACAACTCCCGACACCAAGCCTAAGGCAATTTTCGTTTCTGCCCTCTGCGACATGCCGCTCGCTGCCGACTTTGAGGTAGAACTCGAAGGCAACGAAGAGGCTTTCCAGACGGGTTTGACAGCCTTGAGCAAGATTGCGAAAACTTATCTTGGTGTTGGCGTTGACCAGCACAGCAATGCGCTCGGCGAGGCTAAGAACGTAGAACTCAATGTATTCGACGGTCCTTGTCCGGCAGGTAATGTAGGCGTACAGGTGAACAACATCGACCCGGTAAACAAGGGCGAGGTGGTTTGGACAGTAGATCCAGCATCGGTTATCTTCTTCGGAAGACTCTTCCTGACAGGTAAGGTTGATTTGCACAAGACTGTAGCTGTGGCTGGTAGTGAAATCAAGACTCCTGGCTATGCTGAAGTATTGGTAGGTACACCTTTAAGCAGTTTTGTAGCCAATCAGCTGAAAGCTGTTGACCATGTGCGACTTATCAATGGTAATCCTCTTACTGGTGTAAAGACAACTACAGCCGATTTCGTAGGTGGTCATACGTCAGAGATTACAGCCATCCCAGAGGGTGATGACAACGATGAAATGCTGGGTTGGATCCTTCCACGTACCGACCAGTTCTCTACATCGCGTTCATATCTTTCCTGGCTCTTCGGCAAGAAGAAGGAGTACAATCTCGATGCCCGCGTGAAGGGTGGCGAGCGTCACATGATCATGAGCGGCGAGTATGACAAGGTGCTCCCGATGGACATCTATGGTGAGTATCTCATCAAGGCAATCATCACCGGCGATATCGACAAGCAGGAGCAGCTCGGTATCTACGAGGTAAGTCCGGAAGATTTTGCTGTGGCTGAGTTCGTGGATTCATCTAAGCTCGAATTGCAGAAGATTGTACGCGAGGGCTTGAATACCCTGCGCAAGGAGAACGCTTAGTTTTAGTTTACAGTTGACAGTTTATAGTTGATAGCAATGCTGCTAAACCCCTATAAACTCTTAACTATTAATTATTATAATAATGAGTGCATTAAGAAATTATCTCAATAAGATAAAGCCTAACTTCCAGAAGGGAGGTAAGCTGCATGCCTTCGAGAGCGTGTTTGACGGTTTTGAGAGCTTCCTGTACGTGCCTAATACGACAGCGAAGAGCGGAGCCAGCATCCACGATTCAATCGACTCGAAGCGCATCATGAGCTTTGTGGTAATCGCCCTGATTCCTGCTTTGCTCTTCGGTATGTATAATGTGGGATACCAGAATTTCAAGGCTGCAGGTACACTAGATGCTGCCAGCTTCATCGAGGTCTTCGGCTTCGGATTCCTGGCTGTCCTCCCTAAGTTGCTGGTTAGCTACATCGTGGGTCTCGGCATCGAGTTTGCCTGGGCTCAGTGGAAGCACGAGGAAATCCAGGAGGGTTACCTCGTCAGCGGTATCATCATCCCATTGATCATTCCTATCTCTACACCGCTGTGGATGCTCGCTCTGGCGTGCGCCTTCGCAGTCATCTTCTGCAAGGAGATCTTCGGTGGTACCGGTATGAACATCTTTAATGTGGCTGTGGGTGCCCGTATGTTCCTCTTCTTCTCATATCCATTGGCTATGAGTGGTGATAAGGTCTGGGTGGCTAAGGATGCTATCTTCGGTCTGGGTAACACCCTGCCTGATGGCTTCACAGCTGCTACTCCTCTCGGTCAGCTGGCTCAGGGCAGCATACCTTCAGCTAGTCTCTGCGATTCTATCATCGGTTTCATTCCTGGCTGTATCGGTGAGACTTCAGTCATCGCCATCGCCATCGGTGCCATCATCCTTCTCTGGACAGGCATCGCATCTTGGAAGACAATGGGCTCAGTATTCGCAGGCGGTATCGTGATGGCGCTTATCTTCCAGGCTCTCGGCATGACACCTATCGCCTGGTATGAGCACATCGTGCTCGGTGGTTTCTGCTTCGGTGCCGTATTCATGGCTACCGACCCTGTAACCTCAGCCCGTACTGAGAAGGGTAAGTACTTCTACGGATTCTTCATCGGTGCCATCGCCGTTATCGTACGTGTGATGAACCCAGGTTATCCAGAGGGTATGATGCTCGCTATCTTCTTCGGCAACATGTTTGCTCCACTTATCGACTACTGTGTAGTTCAGAGCAACATCTCACGCCGTGCTAAACGTGCTATTAAATAATGTAGGAGGAATGTAGATATGAAGACAAATTCAAATAGCTATACTATTATCTATTCGGTTATCATCGTGGTAATCGTGGCATTCCTGCTCGCGTTCGTGTCTTCTTCGCTGAAGGCAACACAGGATGCCAACGTGGCTCTTGATACTCAGAAGCAGATTCTCAATTCCCTCAACCTGCGCGACCTTGACAACGCTACTGCGGCTGCCAAATATAAAGAGGTGGTGAAGGACGAGAAGGAGAAGGACGGCATGAAGTATTACGAGTGCGAGATTGATGGTCAGAAGAAGACCGTTTACTCTGTAAAGGGTATGGGTCTCTGGGGCGGCATTTCAGGCTTCATCGCCGTGGATGCCGACAACAACACCATCTATGGCGTATATTTCAACCACGAAGGCGAGACTGCCGGACTTGGTGCTGAAATCAAGGACAACCTGAAGTGGCAGCAGAAATTCCAGGGCAAGAAGATTCACAAGGATGGAGTAGAGGGCATCGCTCTGGGCGTTGAGAAAGACGCTCCTGCCAGCGACCCTAACAATGTGGATGCCGTTACCGGTGCTACATTGACATCCAACGGTGTGGATGCCATGCTCAAGGAAGGTCTTGCTAAATTCATTAAATAATTAAGCGAAATTATGGCATTATTTAGTAAACAAAATAAGGAGGCATTCATCAAGCCACTGAACGGCGACAACCCTATCCTCGTCCAGGTGCTTGGTATCTGTAGTGCCCTGGCTGTTACTTCCCAGCTGAAGCCAGCCATTGTGATGGGACTTGCCGTTACTATCATCACGGCATTCTCTAACGTGATTATTTCCATCATCCGCAACACCATCCCTCAGCGCATCCGTATCATCGTCCAGCTGGTGGTAGTTGCTGCCCTGGTTACCATCGTGAGCCAGGTGCTGAAGGCTTTCGCCTACGACGTGAGCGTGCAGCTCTCCGTGTATGTGGGTCTTATCATCACCAACTGTATCCTGATGGGTCGCTTGGAGGCGTTCGCCATGATGAACAAGCCTTGGCCTTCATTCCTCGATGGTGTAGGTAATGGTTTGGGTTACGCCCTCATCCTCGTGATTGTGGGTGCTGTTCGTGAGTTCCTGGGCCGCGGCTCATTGCTCGGTTTCCAGCTGATTCCAGAGGGAGCTTACGACTTTGGATATGTTAACAACGGTATGATGACCATGCCAGCCATGGCATTGATTCTCGTTGGATGTGTAATCTGGGTACATCGTGCCTATATTTATAAGGAGGAGAAGTAAGATGGAGCACGCAATAAGTTTGTTTTTCCGTTCGATTTTCGTCGATAACATGATCTTCGCCTACTTCCTGGGTATGTGTTCATACTTGGCAGTATCCAAGAACGTGAAGACCTCTTTGGGCTTGGGCTTGGCAGTAACCTTCGTGTTGCTCATCACCGTGCCTGTAGATTACCTGTTGCAGACTAAGGTGCTCAGCGCCGACGGCATTCTGGGTGTTGACCTCACTTACCTGAGCTTCATCCTCTTCATCGCCGTCATCGCCGGTATCGTGCAGCTGGTAGAGATGATTGTAGAGAAGTTCTCACCATCGCTCTATGCAGCGCTGGGTATCTTCCTGCCATTGATTGCCGTAAACTGTGCCATCATGGGTGCATCGCTCTTCATGCAGCAGCGCATCCTGATGGATCCTGCCAATACTCAGGCTATCACCTCAGTATGGGATAGCATCGTTTATGCCGTAGGTTCCGGTCTGGGTTGGACTCTTGCCATCGTGCTGATGGGAGCCATCCGCGAGAAGATGCAGTATTGCGACGTGCCAAAGCCATTGCAGGGACTCGGCATCACATTTATTACAGTAGGCCTCATGGCAATGGCTATGCTTTGCTTCTCAGGCTTGAAAATCTAAAATAGGAGGACTATAGATATGGGTAATACATCATTTATATTGGCTAGTATCGGAGTTTTCCTCGTGGTGATTCTCCTGCTGGTTATCATCCTGCTCGTGGCGAAGAAGTATCTGAGCCCTAGCGGAAATGTAAATATCGAAATCAATGGCGACAAGACCATCAACGTGCCTCAGGGCAGCAGTTTGATGACTACGCTGAATGAGAACGGCATCTTCCTGCCTTCTGCCTGTGGCGGTAAGGCAAGCTGTGGCCAGTGTAAGGTTCAGGTGCTCGAGGGCGGCGGCGAGATTCTCGATTCTGAGAAGCCTCACTTCACCCGCAAGCAGATTAAGGACCACTGGCGTCTGGGATGCCAGTGCAAGGTGAAGGGCGACTTGAAGATTAAGGTGCCTGAGAGTGTGATGGGCGTGAAAGAGTGGGAGTGCGAGGTTATCTCCAACAAGAACGTTTCATCATTTATCAAGGAGTTCAAGGTGGCATTGCCTCCAGGCGAGCACATGGACTTCGTTCCGGGTTCTTACGCTCAAATCAAGATTCCTGCATACGACTGCATCGATTACGACAAGGACTTCGACAAGGATCTCATTGGCGAGGAGTACATCGGAGCATGGAAGAAGTTCAACATATTCTCTCTCAAGGCTCACAATCCAGAGCCTACCGTTCGTGCTTACTCTATGGCGAACTATCCTGACGAGGGTGACATCATCACCCTGACCGTACGTATCGCCACAACTCCATTCTTGCCACGTCCACAGGTAGGATTCCAGAACGTACCAACAGGTATCGCTTCTTCTTACATCTTCTCATTGAAGCCAGGCGACAAGGTAATGATGAGTGGTCCTTACGGAGACTTCCATCCTAACTTCACATCAGGCAAGGAGATGATCTGGATTGGTGGTGGTGCCGGTATGGCTCCATTGCGTGCGCAGATTATGCACATGACCAAGACATTGCATACTACCGACCGTGAGTTGCATTTCTTCTACGGAGCGCGTGCATTGGGTGAGGCATTCTTCCTTGAGGACTTCTGGGAGCTTGAGAAGGAATTCCCTAACTTCCACTTCCATCTTTCATTGGACCGCAAGGACCCAGTGGCAGATGCTCAGGGCGTGAAGTACTACGAGGGATTTGCTGTTAACTGCATCCGTGATACCTACTTGAAGGATCACGAGGCACCAGAGGATTGTGAGTACTATCTCTGCGGACCTCCAATGCTGATCAAGACAGTAACAGATTATCTGGATTCTCTCGGTGTAGATCCTGAGAGCATCATGTACGATAACTTCGGATAAAACGATAATTCAATCAAAAGAGCAATGCTTGTTCTCAAAAAATGAGAGGCAAGTGTTGCTCTTTTTTTTTATTTTTCTGAATATATACAATATAATAGAGATAATTACGTTTTTATCTTGAAAGTATAGATTTAATTATGAATAAGATAAAGGTAGGTGTATGTTTTGCCCTTTGCAGTCTGGCAGCCCCATCTATGGCACAGTATATGTGGCAAGAGGGGGATGGCACGGAGAAGATAGATCTTCGGGAAAATATACAATATGGTGTTGAGATGCAAGGGTCGTTTTCGAAAGGTAAAACCCCATTGTGGCTTAACGCAAACAAACATGGATTAAGTTCTTTAGAGAAGAATAACGGCTATCTCAGAGGTAGTCTGGTTCGTCCGCTTTCTGCAGATTCTGCTCGCCGCTGGGCTGTAGGATATGGAGTAGATGTGGCAGTTCCGGTAAACTATACCAGCCATGTAGTGGTGCAGCAGGTTTATGTGGAGGCCCGCTGGCTTTATGGTGTGCTGACTGCAGGTGCCAAGGAATATCCGATGGAGCTAAAAAACCTGTCGCTCTCCAGTGGTAGCCAGTGTCTGGGTATCAATGCCCGTCCGATACCTCAGGTTCGTCTGGCGCTTCCTGAATATTGGACGCTTCCGTTTGGTAGAGGCTGGCTGCAACTGAAAGGTCATCTGGCTTATGGTATGACTACGGATGATGGCTGGCAGCATGATTTTACGAAACGGCAGACTAAATATTGTGACCACATGCTCTATCACAGCAAGGCAGGTTTCCTGCGTATCGGAAACGAGAATGCTTTCTGTCCGCTCAGCATAGAAATGGGCTTGGAAATGGTTGCTCAGTTTGGTGGCAATGCGTATCATTTAATAAATGGCAATATGGTACAGATTCCTACCGAGAAAAATCTGAAAGGCTTCTGGCATGCGCTGTCGGCAACGGGCTCTGATGCAGGTGAAGGGGCTTATGCCAATGTTGCCGGCAACCAGTTGGGCAGTTGGCTGATGCGTATCAATTATGACACTGACAGTTGGAAAGCTGCCATCTATGCCGATCATTATTTTGAAGATCACAGCCAGATGTTTCTCCTCGACTATAATGGATATGGTGAGGGCGCAGACTGGAATAAGAAAGTAAAACGGCGTTTCTTCATGTATTCGCTGAAGGACATCATGCTGGGCTTCGAACTGAATCTGAAGTATTCGCGCTGGCTGAAAAATGTGGTGCTGGAGTATCTCTATACCAAATATCAGAGTGGTCCGTACAATCATGACCGTACATCGGGTATCGCAGACCATATAGCGGGTACTGATGATTATTATAACCACGGCATCTATCCTGGATGGCAGCATTGGGGGCAGGTGATAGGAAATCCACTCTACCGTTCGCCTATTTATAATAACGACGGATGTATTGATATAAGAAACAACCGTTTCATAGCCTATCATCTGGGTTTTGATGGTCAGCCTACACAGCGGTTGGGCTATCGTATATTAGGTACCTATCAGAAAGGTTGGGGTACATATAGCAACCCGTTTACAAAAAAGCATCATAATGCAAGTTTTCTGGTAGAGGGTCATTACGATTTTCCACATCAATGGCAGTTGAAGGCAGGCTATGCGATGGATTTCGGTAGCGAAAAGATGCTGGGGCATAATGCCGGTATGCAGATAACCATCAGCAAAAGAGGTTTGCTGACGAAAAGAAATAATAATCGATAAGATAGAAAATATGAAAAAGATAATAGGGGTGCTTTCCCTTGCTGTTATGATGCTCACTCTAAGCTCATGTGAGGTAGAAACAAGCCAGAATGGTGATTTGGATGGTTTCTGGCATCTGGAGCAGGTAGATACTTTGGCTACAGGGGGTACTTGTAACTTTGCAGATAAGCGCGTGTTCTGGGGCTGCCAGTATAAGCTGATTCAGGTTGCAGATTATGATCGCTTCGAGGCTGGTAGAGGATTTTATCTCCGTTTTGAGCAAACCTCCGACAGTTTGCTGATTACATCTGTTTATCGTAATAAATGGCATGAAGATTATGGAGGCGATGTACTTTTAACAGAAATGAATGATTCTTTGCGTAGCTGTGGCATCAATCATCTGAATGAGCATTTTGCCAAGGAGGTAATGACCGGAGGCAAGATGCAACTGAAGAGTAAAACCCTGAGATTGCGGTTCAGAAAATTCTGAAAAAAAGCCCCCGGTGCATGTAGCACCGGGGGCTTTTTTGTAGTATGCTCGGTTTCTTACTTTTTCCTTTCTGATTCCTTGATGAAACCATGTCGGTAAGCATAGAGAAGCTCCTTCAGGTCTTCTATCTGCTTACGGAGTTCGCAACCTATATCTGTGTCGGCTACCAGCATTCGGCGGTTCGACATTTCTACAATCTGTGTGGTACTCTTGATGTCGGTACCTCGCTTGATAGCATCTTCCATACTCGTAAATGGCTCGTGCTGGACCAGCTGAAATCCGCGGGAGTGATATACTAAGGTGTAGCCGGCAATGCCAGTCTCGTTGTGGTAGGCTTTAGAGAAACCTCCATCGATAACCATCAGCTTGCCGTTTGCCTTGATAGGGTTCTCGCCCTTGGTTGTGCGAACGGGCACGTGCCCATTGATGATATGGCGGTTAGGACCGGTTACCCCAAACTCATCCATAATATGGTCGATAACCTGTTCGTTATCGCGCAGCAGGAAGTAGTATCCCTTCTCTTCTTTATGAGTCTCCTTATCGGTAATGAAATAGCGCTCGAAGGTGGCCATCTTACTCTTGTCGAAGAGCGGACTGTCAGGACCGCACCATAGGTAGATGAAATAATCGATGGCATATTCCTTTTCATTCGGATCAGAATCTGATTGGAAAGCTGTGCGTATCTGCATACCCGTATGATGCATCAGGGCTCTGCCGCTGAATTTCTTGCCAGGATATATTTCTACCTCTTTTAATGAACCATCTTCGTTGAGCGGACAGGAAGCATGGAAAAGCAGGTTGTTGTTGAAGATAGCGTACATGCAACCATGCTGCAGCATAACCTTGATATGCTTGTGTAGCTTCTCGCAGACCATAAACGAATGATGCAGTTTCTGAATCAGAATTTCCTCTTCTTCAGATAGTTTGTCTGGATTGTCCGGATCGATGGTAGGGAAGTGGCATGAGGTCATGTCATACTCTTTTCCGTCAATCTCTACCTTGCCTTTCCTGTAATCGATATGGTCAAAAAGACAACGGTCTTTCATCTTCCATTCCGGATGCTTCTTGAAAAGCTGGCTCTCTAATTTAAACTGGATGACAGCTATAGCCTTGTGCATCTGAGAGGTGAGCCGCTGAGTCTTTTCATCCATTGCTGCTGCACCTCCGCTGAGCTTAGGCAGAAATTCTTTGCAATCATCCTCCTTGTAGGTTTCCATCGCAAAAGTAGCGAGTGGTACGAGGTTGATGCCATAGCCTTCTTCCAATGTCGAGAGGTTGGCGTATCGCAGGGAGAGACGGATCACATTACAGATGCAGGCATCATTGCCGGCAGCTGCTCCCATCCATAGTACATCGTGATTACCCCACTGGATGTCCCAACTGTGGTAGCGGCGCATCTTGTCCAAGATGATGTGGGCTCCTGGACCTCTATCGTAGATATCGCCCAGAATATGGAGCTGGTCGATAGCCAGGCGCTGGATGACGTTGGCTATAGCGATGATGAAATCATCGGCTCTGCCTGTGCTGATAATCGTATCAACAATAACATTGACATAGGCTGTCTTGTCATGATCTTCGGTGTGCTCGTGCAAAAGCTCCTGGATAATATACGAGAAATCGCATGGCAGCGATTTGCGCACCTTGCTTCGGGTATATTTGCTGGAAACATCACGGCATACAGCCACCAACTGGTGCAGGGTGATGTGATACCAGTCGTTGATGTCGGGTTCGTTCTGCTTGACGAGTTCCAGTTTCTGCTCAGGATAGTAAATAAGAGAGCAGAGTTCTCGCTTCTCCTGTTCGCGAAGGGTATTGCCAAAGAGTTCGTTCACCTTACGCTTGATATTTCCTGATGCATTTTTCAGTACATGCAGGAAGGCCTCATACTCACCATGGATGTCGGCAAGGAAATGCTCGGTACCCTTTGGCAGGTTGAGGATGGCTTGCAGGTTGATAATCTCGGTGCTCGCCTCTGCTATAGTAGGGAACGACTGAGAGAGCAACTGCAAATATCTCATGTCTTGTTCTATATTATAATGTTTCATGTTTTTTTCCATTTTCTTAGAGCCTTTTTACTATTTATCTTTTGCAAAGATAGTATAAATAATAGATAAAACAAAGGAAAAAAGTATATTTTTGAAAAATCTTTCTGTTTTTTCAGATTTTTGCAGTACTTTTGCAGAAGAAATATAATAATTCTTCAAACTAACTATATTTGATTATGAAACAAACTATTCTTGTTACTGGTGGTACAGGCTTCATAGGTAGCCATACTACAGTAGAGTTGCAGCAGGCAGGCTACAATGTTGTTATCGTAGATGATCTCTCAAACTCAAAGATTGAAGTACTCGATGGTATCGAGAAGATTACAGGTATCCGCCCTGCTTTTGAACAGGTTGACTTGCGCGACAAGGCTGCTACCGAGGCTGTATTCCAGAAATATCCTGATATTAAGGGTATCATTCACTTTGCTGCAAGCAAGGCAGTAGGCGAGAGCGTACAGAAACCATTGTTGTATTATCGCAACAATATCGTATCGCTCATCAATCTCCTGGAACTTATGCCAAAGTATCAGGTAAAGGGTATCATCTTCTCTTCTTCTTGTACCGTTTATGGTCAGCCGAAGCCTGAGAATTTGCCTGTAACAGAAGAGGCTCCTCATCAGAAGGCTACTTCACCTTATGGCAATACTAAGGAGATTAATGAGCAGATCATAGCTGATTATATCCATAGTGGTGCAGCCATCAAGAGCATTGTATTGAGATATTTCAATCCTATAGGTGCACATCCTTCTGCTGAGATTGGTGAGTTGCCAAATGGTGTGCCAAACAATCTGATTCCATACGTTACTCAGACAGCTATGGGTATCCGCAAGGAACTCACTATCTTTGGTAATGATTATGATACTCCTGATGGAACCTGTATCCGCGACTATATTTATGTTGTAGACTTGGCTAAGGCACATGTAGCAGCTATGGCACGTGTTCTTGATAAGGAGACTGAGCCTATCGAATATTTCAATATCGGTACAGGTAACGGAAACTCAACTCTCGAAATTGTTGAGACTTTTGAAAAAGCTACAGGTGTGAAACTGAATTGGAAGTATGGTCCACGAAGAGAGGGCGATATTGAGAAAATTTGGGGTGATTGCACCAAGGCGAACAAGGTACTCGGCTGGAAGGCTGAGGCTAAGCTTGAAGATGTGTTGGCTTCTGCCTGGAAATGGCAGCAGAAACTTCGCGCTGATGGCATCATGTAAAGTGTTGGTTGTTTTAGAAAATAATGTGAATTGGCTTCTTTTTTCCTCTGAAAGGTTAAAAAAGCTAATTTTTGGGAAACTTATCGTCGGGAAGATGGTAAGTTTCCTTTTTTTTATATATCTTTGCAGAAAGAACTATTGGTTTAACGAAACTTGAAAATATATGAAACAGACTTTACTTTCAATATTAACAATTGCAATGTTAGCACTTTCTGTTCCTTCGGATGCCATGGCCAACGAGGGAAACATAGAATGGGCAGACCTTGATGTGGCAGATATCAACTTGAACTATGCTGGGAGCGTGATGCATATCACCGGCGCTAGCGGGCAAGTGGTGAGAATATATAATGTGGCAGGTGTTACTATCAAGACCTTCCGCATAGAAGGTAATGACAAGCGCGTAAACTTGCCATTGGCTGATGGTATCTATATTGTAAAGGTGGGGAATGCCTTTACGCGCAAAATTTGCGTAAAGCATTAATAGTACCATAGAGGCCTTAGAATGCCGTTTAACTTTAATCAGAAAGTGAAAGTCTTTCATTTTTCGTTACTTATCATTTCTTGCTGTTTGATGTTCTGTTCTTGCCACGACAGGGTGCCAAACAGCAATTTCCAATTATCGTTAGATGATTATCAGGACTTACGTTCTTCTGCCTATGCTATCAATTCGAGGGCGGTAAGGAATCTGATAGACAGCATCATGCGAAATGATAAAGACCGACATGCTGCTGATTTGCATACCCGTCGCTATTATCAGAATGAAGGTAATCTGCTTTGGATTACACGTCATGGTGTAAATAGTCAGGCTGACTCCCTGGTGACTTGCCTGCGTACTGTAGCGGATATGGGATTTGATAAACGTCGGTTCTATGTGGATGCTATTGCCCGAGATATTGACAGGTTACGAGATTTAAATCTAGATTCAGCTGATAATCAGATAAATCAAGTGATTGCCCGACTGGAGTATCGCTTGACCAAAGCTTACTTCAGATATACGATGGGGCAGAATTTTGGATTTATGAATCCTAGTTTTGTTTTCAATCGTTTAGATACTCTTGCTCCCAATCCTTATGATAGTATCAAGAGACCCGTTAGGTTCAGAGGTCTGTTTGATGTAAAAATGGCTCATGCAGATGATGCGTTCTATCAGAAGGCTATGCAAATGGTTAGATGCGACTCGGTGGCTTCCTTCCTGAAAGAAGTACAGCCTAAGAATCCTTTCTATTATCAACTGCTGGAGAAATTGAAGGCTGGAGGACTGGGCAAGGCGATGAAAATCAAAATTCTCTGCAACATGGAACGTTGCCGCTGGAGACAGTATGATAATCCCTGGCAACACGAAAAATATGTGGTTGTCAATATACCATCGTTCCATCTGATGGCTATTGATCATCAGGATACGCTCTCGATGCGCATAGGATGTGGAGCCAGTAAAACCAAGACCCCGATATTGAACAGTCATATCAAACGTATGGAGTTGAATCCTCAATGGTTTGTTCCCCGTAGTATCGTTCTCCATGATATGATACACCGGGTGGGGAATCATGGCTACTTTCGCGCGCGTAACTACTATGTAAGGGAAGTGGCAACAGGTAAGGAGGTTGACTTAAACAGAGTAACTCGATCTATGCTTATTTCTGGTGCTTATGGCATCGCCCAGCGGGGCGGAAAGGGGAATGCTCTGGGAAGAATCATCTTCCGTTTTGATAATAATTTCTCGGTCTTCCTGCATGATACTAACAGTAAGGGCGTGTTTGGACAAGAGGATAGAGGAGTATCGCATGGATGTATCAGAATAGAAAAACCGTACGATTTCGCAGTCTTCCTATTGGTTGACAAAAACGAGAAACTGAAGGAAAAGATATACTATTCGATGACAGCAGATTCGCTTGCCAATAAAAAACTTGTTGTGAATAACGTAAAGGTTAATCCTCAAGTTCCTCTCTTCATAACCTATTATACACTCTATCCGTTAGCAGAAGGCAGAATAGCTGAATATTCTGATGTGTATGGATTTGATGCGGTAATATTCGATATGTTGAGAAAATATCTATAAACAACACATTTGTAAAAGCAATGATAAACGATAAAGAACTCTTGGCGATGATTAGGGATCCTAAGACCCAACGCGAAGGCTTTGCTGTACTGGTAAGTCGGTATAGCGAGCCGTTGTATTGGAAGGTTCGCCATATTGTTTTAGATCATGATGATGCTGATGATGTGTTGCAGAATGCCTTTGTTAAGGCTTGGACCAATCTGGATTCGTTTCAGGGAAAGTCTTCGCTCTCAACATGGCTTTACCGTATAGCAATTAACGAAGCGCTTGATTTCTTGAGACGCAAGAAGCAGATGGTAAATGTCAGTACCGAAGACGAGCCGGGCTTGGCTTCACGTCTTCTTGCCGATGACTATTTTGATGGTGACCAGATTCAGGCAGAACTGCAAGAGGCTGTAGCCCTACTGCCTGATGTTCAGCGTACAGTTTTCACTCTAAAATATTATGATAATATGAAATATTCAGAGATGAGTAAGGTGCTGTCAACAAGTGAAGGAGCTTTGAAGGCATCCTATCATCTTGCTGTGAAAAAAATAACCGATTTTTTCAATCGTAAGGATTAAACCTTTTCGGTTAGTTTTCGTCTATTTAATAAAGTATAAAAGAAAGGAATGAGGAATATGTTAAAAGAAGACAATATATTGAATAGCCGTTTTGGTAAGAAAAACCATTTCCAGGTGCCGGCTGGTTATTTTGACCAGCTGACGGATAGGGTGATGTCAAATTTGCCGGAGCAGGAACCCCGCATCATTCACATGCAGCCTAGCTTATGGCAGCGTATGCCGATTCGAAAGATTGCGGCGGCTGTTGCTGTTTTGGCTGTGATGGGAGGTGGTTCGGTACTGGCGCTGAAATATACGGGAAGCAGTAAGCCTGCTATGGCACATGTGGACCATATGGTTCAGAAAGCTGCTGTGAATAATAATGAAGATGCTACTTTTAATGAGATGGCCGATTATACAATGATGGATAATGAAACTATCTATGCATCGCTGATTGCAGAAAATTAATGGTTGGTATTTCTTTTTGTCTACAGATAAAGATTTTAAAAAAAAATAAGGTATGAGAAAGATAATGCAACATAGGTTTCTTGCGCTTTTAGCTATGCTGATGATTAGCCTGGTTTCACTTGCTTCACAGCCTCAGGGTAGAAAACATCATGATGGATTTGATCCTAAAAGGTTTCAGGCAGAACTAGAACAGTTTATTACGACTAATGCCTGTCTTACGCCGAGAGAAGCTGCTAAATTCTTCCCGGTATATAGACAGATGGGTAAGAAAATGCGTATGATATTCGATGAAATGCGCCGATTCCGTCATGTGAATCCGAATGATAATGAGGCATGTGCCGAAGCTATCCGAAGACAGGATGAGTTGGATATTCAGCTGAAACAGTTGCAGCAAGAGTATCATTCTAGATTTATGACCATCTTGCCACCTAATAAGGTGTTCAGTGTCATCAAGGCAGAGGAACGGTTCCATCGACAGGCATTCAGACGGATGAAGAAATAAATCTCTAAAAAAGTAGAGATAAAACTATTTAATATGTATTTATGTGACTTTTGGTCACATTAATAGGGTCGCGAAGATATTTTTAATAATATTTTCGCGATTTTATTTTGTCCTTTCCGTTATTTGTTGTACTTTTGCACTTTGGAAAATAATAATATAATATAATAAGGTATGTACAGAAGTAATACGTGTGGAGAGTTACGTCTCTCTGATGCCGGCAAGGAAGTGACACTTGCCGGTTGGGTACAGCGCTCAAGAAAGATGGGTGGTATGACATTCGTCGATTTGCGCGACCGTTATGGTATCACACAGTTGGTCTTCAATGAGGCTGATAACAAAGACTTGTGTGATGCAGCTAACAAGCTAGGTCGTGAATTCTGCATTCAAATAAAGGGTGTAGTAAGTGAACGACAGAGCAAGAATCCTAAAATGGATACTGGTGACATCGAAATCCTGGTGAAGGAACTCAATGTCCTCTCTCAGAGTCAGACCCCTCCTTTCACTATCGAAGATAATACTGATGGTGGTGATGATATCCGTATGAAGTATCGTTATCTTGATTTGCGTCGTCCTGCAGTGCGCAAAAATCTGGAGTTGCGTCATCGTATGTGCATCTTGATTCGTAACTTCCTCGATGCACAGAACTTCATGGAGGTTGAAACTCCTATTCTTATTGGTAGTACACCAGAGGGAGCCCGCGACTTTGTTGTTCCTTCCCGTATGAATCCAGGTCAGTTTTACGCTCTTCCACAGAGTCCTCAGACTTTAAAGCAACTCTTGATGGTTGCTGGCTTCGACCGCTATTTTCAGATTGCCAAGTGCTTCCGTGATGAGGATCTTCGTGCTGACCGTCAGCCAGAGTTTACACAGATTGACTGTGAAATGAGTTTTGTTGATCAGGATGATGTCATCAACCTTTTCGAGGAAATGGCTCGTCATTTGTTTAAGGAGATTCGTGGTGTAGAACTTCCTAAGTTGGAGCAGATGACCTGGCACGATGCTATGCGCCGTTTCGGTAGCGATAAGCCAGACTTGCGCTTCGGTATGGAATTTGTTGAGTTGAAAGATGCTTTCACAGGTAAGGGTAATTTCTCTGTATTCGATGAGGCTAAGTATATTGGCGGTATCTGTGTTCCAGGTTGTGCTGATTATAGCCGTAAGCAGTTGAACGAATTGACCGATTTTGTTAAGCGTCCTCAGGTCGGTGCCAAAGGATTGGTATATATCAAGTATAATGCTGATGGTACCGTAAAGAGTAGCATAGATAAGTTCTATTCTCCAGAGGAACTTGCTGAAATCAAGACCGTAATGGGAGCCAAGGATGGTGACCTCGTTTTGATTTTGAGCGGTGATAATGCTAACAAGACACGCATTCAGCTTTGCTCTTTGCGTTTGGAAATGGGTGACCGTCTTGGTCTTCGTGATAAGAATGTATTCAAGTGTCTTTGGATTATTGACTTCCCTCTCTTTGAGTGGAGCGATGAGGAGCAGCGCCTGATGGCTACGCACCATCCATTCACTATGCCAAATCCTGATGATATCCCATTGCTCGATGAGCATCCTGAGCAGGTTCGTGCCAAGGCATACGACTTTGTTTGCAATGGTATCGAAGTAGGTGGAGGTTCTCTCCGTATCCATGATACTCAGTTGCAGGAGAAGATGTTCGAGGTTCTCGGCTTTACTCCAGAGCGTGCTGAGGCCCAGTTCGGTTTCTTGATGAATGCTTTCAAGTATGGTGCACCACCTCACGCAGGTCTTGCTTTCGGTTTGGACCGTTTCGTCAGCATTATGGCTGGTCTCGACAGTATTCGCGATTGTATTGCCTTCCCAAAGAACAACTCTGGTCGCGATGTAATGCTCGATGCTCCTTCTGAACTTGATCCTAAGCAGTTGGATGAATTGGAAATCAAGCTTGATTTGAAGGCAGAATAAAAATAGAGAAACGAAGGTATTCACTCCATAAAAGAGTATGCGTAAAATGCCTTGAGAAAAATTCAATGATTTATAATAAGTAATTGATTTTTAGTAAATAAAGTGCTGCGCTTCTTGACGTAAATCAAGAAATGCAGCACTTTTGTTTATAAGTAGTAGTTTTTTCTATTTTTCTAACACTATTTCGAAATAAAAGTTATAAATTTGCAGCAGATATTAAGGTTGAGCTGACGAAATGAGGCTCAATAGAATCATAAAATTCTTAAAACATGGTAGAAAAGAAAGCGACAACTAAGACTGCTGCAAAGAAGCCAGCAGCAAAGAAGGCTCCAGTAGCAAAGAAGGCTCCTGCAGCAAAGAAGGACGTTCTTTACTTGAACGCAGAGAACGCAGGTTTTAGAGCTGGTGATGTATATCAGGCATTGGCAGCTTCAGAAAAGGCTCTCACAGTAGCAGAAATTTCTAAGGCTGCTAAGATCAGTACAGAGGATGTAATCCTTGGTATCGGTTGGCTCTTCAAAGAGGGTAAGATTAAGGATGAGGACAACAAGGTTGCTCTCGCTTAAATAAGGTTTATTTTTCAAAGAGCCGCGGTTGCTTGTAAGTGAGTAACCGCGGTTTTTTTTTGTGTGTCTTCTCTCTTGAAAGAGGACGAATGTTATGATTATTATATGAAACTTGATCAGGAGATATTCAATGTTCTTTTGGCTGCGGGTGCAAAAGGGTTGAAAGTAGAAAAAATAGCTCGTCATGTATATAATTCCTGTAATTCGATTTTTACACCTCTGAATTACAAGGATGTTCATAGCTATGTTACGCAATATCTCACCAGATGCGCTAAAGACCCACAATCGCTTATAGAAAAAGGTAAGGGGTATGGGGTATATCATGTTAATTTTGATTCAAAGGCCGTACAGCAACTGATGCTTAATTTTTCTTCTTCTGTATTAGAAAATAGTAATGAAGGGGAGAACAAGGCTGACGATAGTGCTCCTCAAAGTCTTTTTGATGAGAATATGTTCTAAATTATTTTTTTATGAGGGGAATGTTGTAGTATGTTCGTATAATATATGTAGACTTTATAAAAACTGATAAAAGTTAAACAATAAACATATAAACGAATAAACTATGGCTAGTAGATATTTATTAGGTTTTGACGTAGGCTCAAGTTCTGTAAAGGCTTCGCTTACTGATGTTGACAATGGAGAAATCGTAGCTTCTGCATTCTATCCGGATCATGAAGCACCCATTATGGCTGTAAAGACCGGTTGGGCAGAGCAGGATCCTCAGATGTGGTGGGATAATGCTAAGCTGTCGCTAAGGAAAATCATGGCAGAATCTGGTGCCAAGGGTGAAGATATCCTTGCTATTGGTATCTCGTACCAGATGCATGGCTTGGTTTGTGTTGATAAGAATCAGCAAGTTTTGCGTCCTAGTATCATTTGGTGCGACTCTCGTGCCGTACCTTATGGCGAGAAGGCTTTTCATGATTTAGGTGAGGACTTCTGCTTGCGTAATCTGCTCAATTCTCCTGGAAACTTTACTGCATCTAAACTTGCTTGGGTAAAGGATAATGAACCGGAACTGTTTGATAAGATTGATAAGATTATGCTTCCTGGTGATTATCTGGCAATGAAACTTTCAGGTGAAGTTAAGACTACTATCAGTGGTCTTTCTGAAGGTATGATGTGGGACTTCAACCAGAAAAAGCCTGCTAAATTCCTGCTTGATTACTTTGGCTTCGATGAAAGCATTCTGGCTGATATTGTTCCTACTTTCTCTGTACAGAGTGTAGTAAGTAAAGCGGCAGCTGAAGAACTTGGTCTGAAAGAAGGTACACCAATATCTTATCGTGCGGGTGACCAGCCAAATAATGCTGTGAGTCTGAATGTGTTCAATCCGGGTGAAATTGCAAGTACTGCAGGTACATCAGGAGTTGTATATGGCGTATTGGGTGATGTTAACTATGATCCAAAGAGCCGTGTCAATACTTTTGCTCATGCTAATTATACTACAGACCTTGACCGTCTTGGTGTATTGTTGTGTATCAATGGAACTGGTATCTTGAATGCGTGGGTTCATCGAAATATCACTCCAGATGTAAGCTATGCGGATATGAATGATCTTGCAGCTTCTGTGCCAATAGGTAGTGATGGTGTTAAGATTATCCCATTTGGTAATGGAGCTGAGCGTGTATTAGAGAATAAGGAAGTTGGTTGTTCTATTCGTGGCATCAGCTTTAATAAGCATAATCGTGCTCATATTGTTCGTGCAGCACAAGAGGGTATCGTCTTCAGTTTCTGCTATGGAATGGAAATCATGCAGCAGATGGGTATGGATATCAAGAATATTCATGCAGGTAAGGCTAATATGTTCCTCAGTCCGTTGTTCCGTGATACCTTGGCGGGTGTGAGTGGTGCTACTATCGAACTTTATGAGACAGATGGTAGTGCAGGTGCTGCTAAGGGTGCTGGTATTGGTGCCGGTATCTATAAGGATCATAATGAGGCTTTTGCTTCATTGAAGAAACTTGCAGTCATAGATCCTGATGAGGCTAACCGTTCTGCTTATCTCGAGGCTTATTCTGTATGGAAAGAAGAGATGAAAAAACTTTAAACGTTTGTAATTTACTTTAGACAAACTTTTTTTATAATATCAGATAAAGGGTGGGAGAAGTCTCACCCTTTATTTTTCTTTTTCCCGATTCTTTTGACTTTTGTGGGAGCTTCCGTCTTATTTAAGGATTGGATTTAAATATCTGTAGTTGATGTTTCTGAGTATCTATCCACCTATGTTTTGCCATGATGAACCGCTTTAGAAGATAGATAAGTGATTATACAATGAAAAAATCCCCCAGCCCGCTTGAGAAAGCAGGATGGGGGATTGGTATTTTGAATCAAAACAGTTTAATTCTTGAAACTGTGGATTGGAGCCGGAATACGACCGGCACGGTTTACGAATGCCTCGCAACTGAATGGGTTTACAGGCATGATTGGAGCATGACCGAGCAAACCGCCAAAATCTACATTGTCGCCTACCTTCATGCCCACAACTGGGATGATACGTACGGCAGTAGTCTTCTGGTTAACCATACCGATGGCAGCCTCGTCGGCAATGACACCGGAAATGGTGGTGGCTGGAGTATCGCCAGGGATGGCAATCATATCCAAACCTACTGAGCAGACACATGTCATCGCCTCAAGCTTCTCGATGGTCAGCGCACCAGCCTCTACAGCGTTAATCATACCCTGGTCTTCGCTGACAGGGATGAAGGCACCGCTCAAACCACCTACATAAGAAGAAGCCATGATACCGCCCTTCTTAACTTGGTCGTTCAGGAGTGCAAGAGCTGCTGTGGTACCAGGAGCACCGGCATGCTCAAGACCGATGAGCTCGAGAATATCGGCTACACTATCACCGATTGCTGGGGTAGGAGCCAATGAAAGGTCGATGATGCCGAAAGGTACGTTCAGACGGCGTGAAGCCTCCTTAGCTACCAACTGACCTACACGGGTAATCTTGAAGGCTGTGCGCTTGATGGTTTCGCAAAGAACCTCGAAGCTTTCGCCCTTCACCTTCTCCAATGCATACTTTACAACGCCAGGACCGCTGACACCAACACTCACTACCGCATCGGCCTCTGAAACACCATGGAAGGCACCAGCCATGAACGGATTGTCGTCTGGCGCATTGCAGAGAACAACGAGCTTGGCGCAACCCAGAGAACCTCTGTCCTTGGTTGCCTCGGCTGTATCCTTTACGATTTCGCCCATCAGTCGAACGGCATCCATGTTGATACCGGTCTTGGTAGAACCCACATTGACAGAACTGCAGACAAAATCGGTCTGTGCCATCGCCTGAGGGATAGAACGGATAAGGAGCTCATCGCTCTTGCTCATACCCTTGCTTACGATGGCAGAATAGCCGCCCAGGAAGTTGACACCAAGCTCCTTGGCACACTGGTCGAGGGTCTTGGCAATCTTTACATAGTCGTCGGTAGTCTTGCAGGCAGAACCGCCTACCAGCGAGATAGGAGTGATGGAGATACGCTTGTTGACGATAGGCACACCAAACTCCTTGGAGATTTCTTCGCCGGTCTTCACCAGGTTCTTTGCCAGACGTGTAATCTTATTATGAATGTTCTGACAGAGCTCATCGAGATCGGTAGATGCGCAATCCAAAAGGTTGATACCCATGGTGATGGTACGCACATCGAAATTCTCCTGCTCTATCATCTTATTGGTTTCGATAACCTCAGATATATTGATCATATTGTTTGCTTTTTAAATTCTGTGCATCATATTGAAAATTTCCTCGCGCTGGCATTTGATCTGCACGCCCATAGCCTTACCAACATTGGTGAGTTCATCGGCTACTTCCTCGAAAGTTTTCTGCATCTTGCCCATGTCTACGATCATCATCATGTTGAAATACTCCTGTACGATGGTCTGAGAGATATCCAAGATGTTGATACTGTTCTCTGCCAAATAGGTACATACCTTGGCGATGATACCAACGGTATCCTTGCCCACTACTGTAATAATCGTTCTGTTCATGTATTTATTCCTTATTTTAAATTGGTAAGTTTTCGGCTGCAAATTTACAACTATTTTGTTAGACTACCAAATAAAAAGTCAGAAAACTTGTAAAATCACTAACGCTTTGCAAGTTTTCTGACTCATTTTTACCTTTCTTGTTTCCTTATCTTACTTGATACCTCTTTCGTTGAGTGCCTTAGAATATTTGGCTGCATTCTGCAAGTGCTCATCGTAAGTGCGGGCAAAATTATGAGTGCCGCTGAAATCCTCCTTGGCACACATGTAGAGATAATCGTGATGCACATGGTTGAGGACGGCATCGATACCTGCTACGCTCGGAATACGGATAGGCCCCGGTGGCAAACCTGGGTTCTTGTAGGTATTATACGGGCTCTTGATAGACAGGAGGTTGTTGTAGATGCGCTTGAGGTCGAATCGCTGCCAGGCATATTTAATGGTAGGATCGGCCTGTAATGGCATTCCCTCTGGATATTCGGCATTGCGAAGCATCAGACGGTTGTAATACATGCCGGCTATCATCGGTTTCTCACCGTTGTTGGCTGTTTCTTCGTCCACGATGCTGGCAAGGGTGATGATTTCAACCGGTGTCAGCTTCATAGCCTTTGCCTTTTCGGTACGCTCAAAGTTCCAGAACTTGTCGCTTTCTTTCTTCATGCGCTTCAGAAATTTATCTACCGAGATGTTCCAGTAGAGATCGTAGGTGTTAGGTACGAACATGCAGGCGATGGTGGCAGTATCGTAACCGTATTTCTGACAGACGCTCTCGTCGCGCAGGGCATGGTAGAGGTCGTTGCTGCCAAACATCATCTTCTTGCCAATCTCATCAGAGAGTTTGTCGAGCGTGCGGACCGAAGGGATGGTAAGGCTAACCGGTTCCTGCAAACCGTTCTTCATGTGGCGCCATGTCTTGAGGGCACCATCGCCCGGAGCAATGGCGTATCTACCGGTGCGGATATGATCGGCATAGCCGGAATGGAGGGTCAGGGTCTTGAATGCCTGGAACGGAATGCTCTTGGCAAATGGGCGGAGCTTGTTGTATACAGAGTCGATGTTATCATCGCTGTCGATGTAAACATACTCGGTGTTGCTGCTCTTCGAGAAGGAAGAGAAACAATAGATGTAGCCCACGATGGCGATGACTGCGATGCAGCCTATAGCACCATACAGATAGAGCTTAGAAAATGATTTTTTCTTTTTCATATTCTTCTTGTTTGTTATTTTTCGGGTGCAAAAGTACAGTAAAAATGGGAAATAGCAAAGTATAGGAATTTAAAATAGGTTAATTGTCATCTTTCTTTATCCGTTGTGTCTGCTTTTTTGTTACCTTTGCACTTGACATTGAGAATCAACATGTGTATCGGTGCTTTCGGGCACATTATTATAAAAGGATTATGAAAATGAAGTTTTCGATAGCGTATGCTGCCAAGTGGGGTCATGCCCTGCATGTAGAATTAACTTTTGCCGCCGCTGACGGCTATCAAGATACGATGGACTTGCCGATGACCACCCGGGACGGTTATCACTGGGAGGTGGAAATGGCGTCAAGGCAGAACCGCCATCACCCTTTCGTAGCTGTGGCTTACTGCTACTGCGTGAAAGATGCTGAGGGAAAGGTGCTGCGTAGGGAATCGCTCGCTTCTGCCCGCCAATATGTTTTTGATGAGAGTAAGAATTTCTATTTTCAGGACTATTGGCTGGAGGAGGATAATCCTTACGTGGAAAAAAATGCCTTCGTATTGCAGCAGGTAAAGTTTACTGATGTCAAGCCAGCGCGTCTGCCTCTCTTCGACCGTACTATCATCTTCAAGATTCATGCCCCGAAACTCTATGAGGGTGAGGCTGTAGCTCTGTTGGGAAATCATCCTACGCTGGGCAAATGGAATCCGGCTCATTTCCTGAAAATGCAGAACAATCATGGTAAGGACTGGGAAATATCTGTGAATGTGCAGGCTATCGATGAGCCGATAGAATATAAATATGTGGTGATTGATGCACAGACCCAGAAACTGAAGAGATGGGAATTTGGGGATAACAGAATCTTTGGCATTTCTGGTAATGAACAGGCTGGTGGACAGGGAACTCCTCAGGGTGAAATCCGCGTATACCATCAGGATGTTTATGTGCTACACGGCGGTGAGTTCCGTATCAAGAGGGTGCCGGTTCATGCCCAGTTCAATTTCGATACCTATATCTTCGATCTTGACGGAACCCTGATTTCTTCTCTCTACGACCTGGCTGCAAGCTGCAATTATGCGCTGAAGCTGAACGGGATGCCTGAACGTACGCTGGAGGAGGTACGCATGTTTGTAGGAAACGGGGTGAAGAAACTGATGGAACGTGCCGTGCCGGGAGGATTGGAGAACGAGAAGTTTGAGAAAACCCTACAGGATTTCCGCCAGCATTATATGGTGCACAATATGGATAATACGAAACCTTATCCGGACGTGATGGAGATGCTCGAGGAACTGAAAAACAGGGGAAAGAACATTGCGGTGGTAAGCAACAAGTTTTATGCAGCTACCCAGGAAATCTGCCGCCATTTCTTCGGCGACCTGGTAGATGTAGCTATAGGAGAGCGGGAGAATATCAAGAAAAAACCGGCTCCAGATACCGTAAACGAAGCCTTGCGCCAACTGCATGCGAATAGAGACAGGGCGGTTTATATCGGCGACAGCGATGTGGATGTGATGACGGCGAAGAACAGCGGAATGCCTTGTATTTCAGTGCTGTGGGGATTCAGAGATCACGATTTCCTGTTGGCACATGGAGCTTCTATCCTGGTATCATCACCCTTGCAGATATTATAAGAAAGGTAGGATAAAACTATCTGGAAGACCATCATAGAGAATGGTCTTCCAGATATTTCTTGATAAATTCAAAGTAGGTTTCTGATATCGGAATGCTCTGGTCGCCATAGGTAATGTGCTGCTGGTCTACCGTATCAAACTTTGTCATGTTGGCAAGGAACGAACGGTGTACACGCTTGAATTTCTCTCTTGGCAGCCTTTCTTCCAACTGTTTGAGGTTGCCCAGGGTTCTGATGTTAGGTCTGTCCTCAAGATGGAAACGGATGTAGTCTTTGTCGCAGTCAACAAACAGAATATCATCTATCGGGATTCTTACGCATTTGTAATCTCGTTTTACCACCAGAAAACCGTCGCGCTTGATTGGGTTGTAGTTATCGTCCTGCATGTAGCTTTCGAAGACTTTCTGGCATGATCCCATAAAGTCATCGTAGGTGATGGGCTTGAGCAGATAGTCGAATGCATTCACTTTGTAGGCTTCGATGGCATACTCCTTGAATGCGGTGGTGAAGACAATCTTCACGTTCTTGGGTACAACCTTTGCAAATTCCAGACCGCTGATCTGCTGCATGTGGATGGCGAGAAAAAGTATGTCGAGATGGTTGTGATGGATGCCGTCTACAGCATCTATCGCACTTTTGTAGGCTCCGATCAAATGCAGGGTCGGAGTTTTCTCTATATACTGTTCCAGGAGTTGCAAAGCTTCCGGATCTTCATCTATGATGGCGCAATTTAAAATCATAATTTTACTGTTTTTGTGATTTTATTCTCGATTTTCGTAAAAACGAAAATTGTGTTTGTTTATTGTGTCAAGCTGCAGATTTTTTCAGATAAAAATCTATTTTCATGATTTTACCTTAAATTTGTTTAATCTATTTGGCTATTTGAGGAAAAAACCGTAATTTTGGAGATTGATAAGTCAGACTATAACTGTAGAATATGAAATACAATAAGAAACAACATACCAAATTGTCCTGTCGGAGCAAGTGTTTTTTCCTTGCCTTGGCTTTGGCTATGGCATCGGTTGATGCCTCAGCCCAGAAGATTTCGCTAGGCTCTTGCATCACCCGTGACGGAGGTCAGTTTAAAGGCGAAATGGTGAGCGGAAAGCCGCAGGGAAAAGGTACTACCATCTATAAGAATGGGGATACCTACGAAGGCTCTTATATGAAAGGTAAGCGCGAAGGTTATGGTGTTTATACCTTCAGTGATGGCGAAAAGTATGAGGGACAGTGGATGCAGGACCAGCAGCATGGTAAAGGCACCTACTATTTCCAGAACAACAACAAATATGTAGGCCTCTGGTTCCGCGATTACCAGCATGGTCATGGCGTCATGTTCTATTATAATGGTGATAAATATGACGGCGACTGGTATAAGGACAAGCGTCAGGGACGCGGCGTTTATACTTATGCCAATGGCGCACAGTATAAAGGCCAGTGGATGAACGATATGAAGAATGGAAACGGTTTCTTCAATTGGGGAGACGGAACTACTTATGACGGTCAGTGGCTAGACAACCAGCGCTCAGGAAAAGGTACTTTCAAATATGCTGATGGCGATGTGTATATCGGCGACTGGAAGGATGATATCCAGGACGGAAAGGGTATCTATAAATTTCATAATGGCGACATTTATGAAGGCGATTATGTGCAGGGAGAACGCACGGGTATAGGCATCTTCCGCTCTGCAAAGGGCGCCAAGTATAACGGACAGTTTAAGGATGGCCTGCGTACCGGTCAGGGTACCTTCATCTGGAAGAATGGCGATATCTATGTAGGCGACTGGATGGATGATCTGCAGAACGGCAGGGGTAAACTGACCAAGAAGAACGGCGACGTGTTTGAAGGTGAGTTCAAGAACGGTCTGGTTGATGGTAATGTCGTGATTCATTATGCTGATGGCAGAAGATTCAAGGGTGCCTATCACAAAGGTAAGCGCCAGGGACCTTGCATAGAAGAAGATAAAAACGGTAAGCGTTTCGAAGGAACCTACCGTAACGATGTGCGTGACGGAAGATTTGTAGAAAAAGACCGCAACGGACAGGTTACAGCCAAGGGAGCCTACGAAAACGGCAAACGATTTGAAGACTAATCTCTTCAGAAAATTAGAAAAATACAAAGAAATTATAAATAACGAGATAGAGAACCTTTATATTTTAAATAATGAGAAAAAAGAACATATTATAATGTTGAATATTGAATGTTCAATGTTCTGTTTTCAAATCTCAAAGTTAAAAGTAAATGTTCAAATCTCAAAGCTTAAACTAGAATTATGGTAGTAGATACTTTAGACAATCTGGAGAAATATGTTTCTCTCAATCCGCTCTTCGCTGATGTAGTGAAGTTTATCAAAGATAATGACCTCTCTAAATTGGAGGACGGTAAGCATTTTATCAAGGAGAGTAACCTCTTTGTTAACATAACGACAGCTCACGGAAAAAGCGAGGAAGATGCTGTTCTTGAAACACATCGCAAGATGATTGATATTCAGATTCCTCTTGACAACGAGGAGACTTATGGCTATACTCCTCTTGCTGGTCTTCCTGAAGTGGAATATAACGAGGCTAAGGATGTAACCAAGTATCCTGGTGTGAAAGCGCAGACGCTCGTTACCTGCAAGCCAGGTCAGTTTGCTATCTTCTGGCCACAAGATGGTCATCAGCCATGCATCGGTAGTGGTGATATCCACAAGGCTATCTTCAAGATTAAGAATTAAATAAGAAATCTTCAAGATAAAATTAAAGAATAATATAGAGTAACCATCTAAAATCATGATATATGGCAACAGAAAAGAAAACTACAGCCCAGAAGGCTGCAACTAAAAAGGCAACTGCAAAGAAACCAGTTGCAAAAAAGGCAGCGAAGGCTGTGGTAAAGCATATCGGACTCGTGAAGAACGACCCATATCTGGCAGACTATGAGGATGCCATCAAGGGCCGACACGACCATGCACTTTGGAAACTCGGTCAGCTGACTAATAACGGCAAACAGACATTGAGCGATTTTGCCAATGGATACGAGTATTTCGGACTGCATAAGACTGCCCGTGGATGGGTGTTCCGTGAGTGGGCACCTAATGCTACAGACATCTATCTGATCGGTGACTTCAACAACTGGCAGGAAACCGAAAAGTATCGTGCCAAAAGAATAAAGAATACCGGCAACTGGGAACTCAAACTTCCGGAGAAAGCCATGAAACATGGCGATCTCTTCAAGATGAAAGTTCATTGGAAAGGTGGTGAAGGTGAGCGTATTCCTGCATGGGCACAGCGCGTAGTGCAGGACGACCAGACCAAGATTTTCTCTGCTCAGGTTTGGAATCCGGAACCATATAAATGGAAGAAGAAAACCTTCAGACCAAATGTGGCGCCGCTGCTTATCTATGAATGCCATATCGGTATGGCGCAGGATGCAGAGAAGGTTGGCACCTACACAGAGTTTAAGGCGAATGTGTTGCCACGTATCATCAAGGATGGTTACAACTGCATTCAGATTATGGCTATCCAGGAGCATCCGTATTATGGCTCCTTCGGCTATCATGTAAGCAGTTTCTTTGCTGCAAGTAGCCGCTTCGGAACTCCTGAAGAGTTGAAGGATCTCATTGATACAGCTCACCAGAATGGTATTGCCGTCATCATGGACATCGTTCACTCTCATGCTGTAAAGAATGAGGTGGAAGGACTGGGTAATCTCGCTGGCGATCCTAACCAGTATTTCTATCCTGGCGACCGTCATGAGCATCCGGCTTGGGACAGTCTCTGCTTCGACTATGGAAAGGATGAAGTCATCCACTTCCTGTTGAGCAACTGCAAGTATTGGCTCAATGAGTTCCATTTCGACGGATTCCGTTTTGACGGTGTAACATCCATGCTCTATTACAGTCATGGTCTGGGTGAGGCATTCTGCAACTACGGAGATTATTTCAATGGTCACGAGGATGATAATGCCATCTGCTATCTTACCCTTGCCAACTGTCTGATTCATGAGGTTAACAAGCATGCCATTACGATTGCCGAAGAGGTGAGCGGAATGCCGGGCCTGGCAGCCAAGTTTGAGGATGGCGGTTATGGTTTCGATTATCGCATGGCGATGAATATTCCAGATTATTGGATTAAGACCATCAAGGAACTGAAGGATGAGGACTGGAAACCATCCAGCATCTTCTGGGAGGTAAAGAACCGCCGTTCGGATGAGAAGACCATCTCTTACTGTGAGAGTCATGACCAGGCATTGGTGGGCGATAAAACTATCATCTTCCGTCTGATTGATGCCGATATGTACTGGCATTTCAAGAAGGGCGATGAAAACGAAATGGCTCATCGCGGTATTGCTCTGCATAAGATGATCCGTCTGGTTACTGCCTCTACAATCAATGGCGGTTATCTCAACTTCATGGGTAATGAGTTCGGTCACCCAGAGTGGATTGATTTCCCTCGCGAGGGTAATGGCTGGAGCCATAAATACGCCCGCAGACAGTGGAATCTGGTAGATAATCATGAACTCTGCTACCACTATCTTGGAGATTTCGACCGAGAGATGCTCAAGACAATCACAAGCGAAAAGAATTTTAACAAGACACCAGTTGTAGAAATCTGGCATAATGATGGCGATCAGGTTCTCGCCTTTATGCGTGGCGATCTGCTCTTCGTGTTCAATTTCTCGCCAACCCGCTCTTTCACAGACTATGGCTTCCTGGTTCCAACCGGTTCCTACAGCGTAGTGCTTGATTCTGACAGCAAGGATTTCGGCGGTAATGGCTTGAATGATGACACGATGACGCATCTGACTAATTACGATCCACTTTATGTGAAAGACCGTAAGGAGTGGCTGAAACTTTATCTGCCAGCTCGTACAGCTTTGGTGCTGAAGAAAAATTAATAGATTGATTTATGAAAAATAAAAGGAGTAGTACTGCGAAGATGCAAATCGCCTGTGCTATCATCTTTATCACATTTACCTACGTCTACCTGGCATTTTACCAGGCAGACGTACTGGCAGTGGCTCAGCATGTTTTCTCAGGCGGTTTGACCAACTACAGTTACACGCTGGCTCCACTGCTTATCACGCTCGTACTCTATCTGCTGCAAGTGGGAGTGTACGCGGTAACCCGTGTGAAACGCCGTTTCCACGGGCTTACTTATTTCCCTTCGTTCCTCATCCTGACGATGATTACCGATATCCCCGTTGATATCGACCGTTATCATTCGCTGGGGGCGTGGTGGATTATCCTGCCACTCTGTCTGATTCTCTGGGGCGGATTAATATGGATAGCCCGCCAGTTGGAGCCGATAGAAACAGAGCCTCACAGTAACGGCTGGTTCTCCCGCTATATGTGGGTGAATCTGCTCCAGATGCTGGTGATGATATTGCTTGTCAACTTTGTTGCTAGCAATGATCGGCTGTTTCATGGACGTATGCGCATGGAACATCTGATGAAAGAAAAACAGTATGAAAAAGCTTTGGAAGTAGGTGAAAAATCTCTGAAAACAGATTCTTCGCTGACAATGCTCCGTATAGCCTGTCTCAACGAAACAGGCGAGCTGGGCAGCCGTCTCTTTACTTATCCGCTGGTAGGTGGAAGTAAGGCGATGATGCCGGATAGCGTAACCGTGAAGGCTATGATGTGGAAGGCGCCAAAATGGATGCAGAAACCTTCGGCATGGATGGTTAAACATCATCTCAAGTATCGTCTGCCTGTTGACTATCAGCTTTGTGCACTCTTGCTGGACAAGCAACTAGACAAGTTCGTAGCAGAGGTGCAGAAACATTACAAAGTAACTTCGGGCAAACTGCCTGTTCATTATAAGGAAGCGTTGGTTCTTTATACGCATCGCCGCAGTAATCCAAGTATCGTTTATCACGATAATGTGATGGATACAGACTTTGAGGATTTCCAGCAGATGGATCACAAATATGCTAATGAGACAGAAAAGCAGAATGCTCTTCGGGATACTTATGGAAATACCTACTGGTATTATTATGAGTATGGAAACAAATGAAAGTTTTAATTTAGGAGATTAATATGAAAATACAGATATTCAGAAACTTATGGGTTTTACAGATAGCTTTTCTTCTGTTGGCGCCATTAGGGTTGCAGGCACAGAAGAAGGAGATTTCTGCAGCCAAAGATCTGGTAAAGGCTGGCAAGGATTTGGCGAAGGCCGAATCCAGTATGCGCAAACTCCTGACGGATTCTGCCAACCGGAATAACAAGAAAATTTGGAATATTCTCTTCGATGCTGTGAAGAAGCAGTATGAACAGGGTAATGAGAAACTCTACCTCAAACAGGCGTATGATACAGCCCAACTCTTCAATGCAACCCGACAGCTCTTCGTTATAGCCCAAGGACTTGATTCCGTTGAGATGATTCCTAACAAGAAAGGAAAATGTGAGTTTGATTTCCGCAAGTCTCATTCTGAATATTTGAACAGGATACGTCCGAACCTCTATAACGGAGGAACCTGGTTTATCAGGAAGCAGAAATACAAGGAGGCTTATCAGTTCTTTGACCAGTACATAGAGTGCAGTACAGCCCCGATGTTCCAATCTTATAAGTATGCCCAGAAAGACAAATATCTTTCTTCGGCCGCTTATTGGGCTGTATATGCCGGATATAAGATGAAAGATACCAAAGCTACGCTTCATCATTCTTATGAGGCGCTGAAAGATACGGCTCATTATAACTATATGTTACAGTATCTGGCTGAGACTTACAAACTGGAGAAGGATACTGCGCGCTATCTCTCGACCTTGAAGGAAGGTTTTGAGCGGGATCCGAAATTCCCGTTCTTCTTCCCGCGTCTGGTAGAGTATTATTCGCAGGAAAACCTACTCGATTCTGCGCTCGCCGTGGCAGATAAGGCGCTGGCGATAGCTCCCGACAATGATATCTATCTCTTTACCAAGGGAACTATTCTCTTGAATATGGGTGATTTCAAGCAATGCATCGAAGTGAGCAAAAAGGCACTTGCCGTGAACGATTCTTTGGCTGGTGCTTATTATAATATAGGTTTGGCTTATTTTAATCAGGCGGTTGAAATGGATAAGAATTCGCAGCAATCCCGCAAAACTCATCAGGAGATAGACGGACTTTACAAGAGTGCGATGCCTTATCTGCAGAAGTACAGAACGATGGCGCCTGATATGCAGGACCAGTGGGCTTTGCCGCTATATACCATCTATCTGAACCTGAACATGGGTAAGGAGTTTGATGAGATTGACAAACTGCTCAATCAGAAAAAGAAATAATGCCTCATGATGAGGAATTTATGAAAACTTCTCTTGAAAGGAAAACTTCTCTTTAATAAAAGAATACTTCTCTATTGAAATTGATTATTAGGAAATTTATGGTAGACAGAATTTTAGATAAACTGGGCATTGAGCTCAATGATATGCAGCAGGATTCCTTGCAGGCAATCTTGCACGGGAACAAGGATGTGGTGATACTTTCGCCAACAGGTAGTGGCAAGACACTGGCTTATCTTTTGCCTCTTACCCAACTTATAGATGCTACTGATGACGAGGCACAGGCGGTGGTGGTAACTCCTGGTCGGGAACTCGCTTTGCAGTCGGCTAACGTATTGAAGAATATGGGCAGCGGTTTGCGTGCGATGGCTTGCTATGGTGGTCGTGCTACGATGGATGAGCATCGCGTGATGAAACAGGTTCGTCCTCAGATTGTATTTGGAACTCCAGGTCGTCTCAATGATCATCTGGATAAGGGAAATCTTTCTCCATATCATATAAAATACCTGGTGATTGATGAGTTTGACAAGTGTCTGGAGATGGGCTTCCAGGACGAAATGAGCCGACTGATCAAGTCTTTGCCTGGCTTGCGTCGACATTTCCTGCTTTCTGCTACCGAGGCGGAGGAGATTCCTCATTTCGTACACATGGGCAGGGTAGAAAAGATAGATTACCGTGTGGATGAAGATCAGGTTCCTGACCGTGTACATATATATAAGGTGGATAGTCCGGTAAAGGATAAACTGGAGAGTCTGTCACTTTTGCTACGCAGTTTAGGCGATCAGAGTACCATTGTATTCCTCAATTATCGCGACAGTGTGGAGCGCACCAATAAATATCTGGTGGAGCAGGGATTTTCAACCTCTTTCTTCCATGGTGGATTGGAACAGAAGGAACGCGAGGCTTCTCTCTACCGTTTTAGCAACGGAAGTGCCAATATTCTGGTGAGTACGGATCTGGCTTCGCGCGGACTTGATATTCCTGATATAGATAATATTATCCATTATCACATGCCGGAAAGCGAAGATGGTTATATCCATCGTGTAGGACGTACGGCAAGATGGGAAGCCCAGGGCAAGGCTTTCTTCCTGTTAGGTCCTGAAGAGCATATTCCGGAATATGTGGATGCTGAAATTGAGGATTACGAGATGCCTGCTGCTGATCAGCTTCCTGCGCCAGCCAAACCTAAGATGGCTACTATATATATAGGTAAAGGCAAAAAGGATAAAATCAGCAAGGGTGACATCTTAGGCTTCCTTTGCAAGAAGGGTGGGCTGCAGTCGGCTGAAATCGGTAAGATTGATGTTAATGACCGTTATGCTTATGCTGCCATTTCCCGAACGAAGTTGCGTAGCGTACTGAATAATGTAAAGGGCGAAAAGATAAAAGGTGTCAAAACGATAGTGGAAGAGGTAAGGTAGTTGACAAACTGCTGCTATCTTTTCTCTGTTGCTTGCTAATGTATAATAAATGTAAAAATAGACATAAATATGCAGTTATTATACTAAAATGACTAACAAAATGAAAGAAATCTGCGCAAAACGCTAAAAATGTGCAGAAAAGTTTGGTAGTTTCAAATAAAAAGTGTAATTTCGCAGTCGTAAATACAATCCAAAGGTTTACTATGTATCCTATATGGGTGTATTGTGCATTAATTTTTCCTGCTAACAGGATTATATCGTATAAAACTTAAATAATTATACAAAGATGAAGAAGTACAATTTTAACGCAGGTCCATCAATGCTTCCACGCGAAGTGATTGAGAACACAGCAAAGCAGATTTTGGATTTTAATGGTTCAGGTCTTTCATTGATGGAAATCAGCCACCGTGCTAAGGATTTCCAGCCAGTAGTTGATGAGGCAGTCTCCTTATTCAAGGAGCTTCTTGACATTCCTGAGGGTTATTCCGTAATCTTCCTTGGTGGTGGTGCGTCATTGCAGTTTATGCAGATTCCAGCAAACTTCCTCATCAAGAAGGCTGCCTACATTAATTCTGGCACTTGGGCTAAGAAGGCAATGAAAGAGGCAAAGCATTTTGGTGAGGTCGTGGAGATCGCATCATCGTCCGACGCCAATTTCACTTTCTATCCACAGGTTCCTAACACTGTACCAGCCGATTGTGATTACTTGCATTTGACAAGCAACAATACTATATATGGTACTGAACTCCGTGTTGATCCAGATGTAAACGTACCATTGATTTCTGATATGTCTTCAGATATCATGAGCCGTCCTGTAGATGTTTCTAAGTATACTGCCATCTATGCAGGTGCTCAGAAGAATCTTTCTATGGCAGGTGTTACTGTTATCATCGTAAAGGATGATATGCTCGGCAAGGCTCCTCGCGAGCTTCCTACTATGCTCGATTATCGTACTCACGTAGAGAAGGGCAGTATGTTCAATACTCCTCCTGTTGTTCCTATCTATACCTTGATGGAGAATCTCCGCTGGTTGAAGGCTAATGGTGGTGTTGAGGCTGCTGACAAGCGAGCTCACGAACGTGCAGAAGTTCTTTATGCTGAAATCGACCGAAACAAACTCTTCAAGGGTACTGTGGAAGAGGCTTCACGCTCATTGATGAACATCTGCTTCGTGATGAACGATGAGTACAAGGAGTTGGAGAAGCCATTCCTCGACTTCGCTACAGAACGTGGCATGGTAGGTATCAAGGGTCACCGCTCAGTGGGTGGTTTCCGTGCCAGCTGCTACAATGCACAGACCATGGAGGGTGTTCAGGCACTCGTCAAGGCTATGCAGGATTTTGAAGCACAACATTAATTTTTGAATTTGTATGAAAGTATTAGTTGCAACAGAAAAGCCATTCGCAGCGGCTGCTGTGGAAGGCATTAAGAAAGAAATAGAGGGAGCAGGCAACGAATTGGTACTGCTCGAAAAATATACAGAGAAGGCTCAGCTTCTCGATGCAGTGAAGGATGTGGACGCGATGATTATCCGCTCTGACAAGGCTGATGCCGAGGTGCTCGATGCAGCAAAGAACCTGAAGATTATCGTTCGTGCTGGTGCAGGTTATGATAACATCGACCTTGCTGCTGCTACTGCTCATAATGTAGTGGCTGAGAATACTCCTGGTCAGAACTCTAACGCAGTAGCTGAGTTGGTATTCGGCTTGTTGGTCTTTACTGTACGTAATTTCTACAACGGCAAGGCTGGCAGCGAGTTGAAGGGTAAGAAACTGGGTATTCTTGCTTTCGGTAATGTTGGTCGAAATGTGGCTCGCATCGCCAAGGGATTTGGTATGGAAGTAGCTGCTTACGATGCATTCTGCCCAGCTGATGTTATCGAGGCTGCCGGTGTGCATGCTGTAAAGTCACAGGATGAGTTGTTCCAGACTTGTGACATCGTTTCTCTTCATATCCCTGCTACTCCAGAGACTATCAAGAGCATCGACTACAAGACTGTAAACCAGTTGCCTAAGGGTGGCATCCTCATCAATACAGCGCGTAAGGAGGTTATCAATGAGCCTGAGCTCCTGAAACTTCTTGCTGAGCGAGAGGACTTGAAGTTCATCACTGATATCAAGCCTGATGCTGATGCAGACTTTGCCAAGTTCGAGGGTCGCTACTTCTCAACTCCTAAGAAGATGGGTGCACAGACTGCAGAAGCTAATATCAATGCCGGTATTGCTGCAGCTAAGCAGATTAATGCGTTCTTTAAGGATGGATGCACTAAATTCCAGGTAAATAAGTAATTATTCTCCCCATACATATAGCTCATGAAGGGTGCTTTTTCACAGAAGCACTCTTGATGGGCTTTTCATGTTTTTATTAAACTAGTCAATTTAAACGAAATATTATGGCAATAGTAAAACCTTTTAAGGGAGTAAGACCTCCTAAAAATCTCGTTGAGCAAGTTGAGTCTCGTCCTTACGATGTTCTCAATTCTGAGGAAGCACGTGCCGAGGCAGGCGATAACGAGAAGAGCCTTTATCATATTATTAAACCTGAAATCAATTTCGAACCAGGTACTTCTGAGTACGATCCTCGCGTTTATGAAAGCGCTGCAGAGAACTTCAGAAAGTTCCAGGAGAATGGCTGGTTAAAACAGGATGATAAGGAACAGTATTATATCTATGCACAGACTATGAATGGTAAGACTCAGTATGGTCTTGTTGTAGGTGCGTATGTAAACGACTATATGACGGGTGTCATCAAGAAACATGAGTTAACACGCCGCGATAAGGAAGAAGACCGTATGAAGCATGTTCGTGTATGCAATGCCAATATCGAACCAGTATTCTTCGCTTATCCTGATAATGAGGTGCTTAACGGACTTCTGATGCGTTATGCAGCAACAACACCGGAATATGATTTCATTGCTCCAATTGATGGTTTCCGTCATCAGTTCTGGGTTGTAAGCGATGATCAGGATATTGCCACAATTACAGCGGAATTTGCCAAGATGCCTAGCCTTTATATTGCTGACGGCCATCACCGTTCTGCTGCAGCAGCTCTGGTAGGTGCAGAAAAAGCTAAGCAGAATCCTAATCATACAGGTAAGGAGGAATATAACTACTTTATGGCAGTTTGTTTCCAGGCAAGTCAGCTTACCATTCTCGATTATAACCGAGTTGTGAAGGATTTGAATGGCCTGACTTCTGATCAGTTCCTCGATGCTTTGACAAAGAACTTCGAAGTGATAGATATTGATGCAATCAATGTGAATGTATCTGGTGATGAAGAGGGCATACCTTGCTATGAAAAGATGGCTATTGATGATGCTATCAGCCAGTTTGGCTTGGATATTCTGAAACCAGCTGCTCTCCATTCTTTCCTCCTCTATCTGGACGGTAAATGGTACGGTTTGTTTGCCAAGCCGGGAACCTATGATGATGCTGATCCAATCGGCGTGCTCGATGTGGATATTTCATCTCGCCTGATTCTTGATGAAATTCTGGGTATCAAGGATTTACGTTCTGATAAGCGCATCGATTTTGTGGGCGGTCTTCGCGGTCTCGGTGAGTTGAAACGTCGTGTGGATAGCGGTGAGATGAAGATGGCACTTGCTTTGCATCCGGTTACTATGCAGCAGATTATGGACATCGCTGACAGTGGTAAGATTATGCCACCTAAGGCAACATGGTTTGAACCAAAGTTGCGCAGCGGTTTGATTATTCACAAGTTGGATTAATGATAGACGAATTTAAGACTATATCAGATACGATAGGCGAGGGATATTACACCGAGAAAAGGAGTAAGTTTCTCGCCTTTGCTCACCATGTTACAACTGTTGACGAGGTGAAGGAAATTGTTGCCGGGTACCGTAAGAAATATTACGATGCCCGACATTGTTGTTATGCATATATGCTAGGTCCTGAACGGACAGAGTTCCGTGCCAATGATGATGGCGAACCTTCTTCTACGGCAGGAAAACCAATCCTCGGCCAAATCACGAAATCAGAATTGACGGATATTTTAATTGTCGTCATCCGATATTTCGGAGGAGTGAAATTGGGAACCAGCGGACTCATTGTTGCTTATCGTGAAGCTGCCATTGATGCTTTGGCTCATTGTGAGGAGGTTACGCAACAGATAGAGGAAATAGTAACCTATGATTTTACTTATCCGATGATGAATGATGTGATGAGGATAGTCAAAGATATGAATCCGCGTATCCTGGATCAGACTTTCGATAATACTTGCAGTATCAAACTCTCTATCAGAAAGAGCGAGGCTGAGCAGTTACGTTCCCGTCTGAAAAAGCTGTCGTTTGAATAGCAGATAACTGACAGACAGATGAATAACAGCTGGGTAAATAAAAAGAGGGTGTGTTATAAGCTTGGATAACATATCAGTAATATTCCAACAAAAAGAGGGTGAATCATTAATTTATGATACACCCTCTTTTTGATGGTTATTTCTTTTGAATTTATCCCTTTTCTTCCAATTCCTTCTGCAATCGGATGATTTCATCGCGATATTGGGCAGCTTGCATGAAGTCGAGGTCTTTGGCTGCTTGCTTCATCAATGCCGTAGTATTGGCAATGCTCTTCTCCAATTCTTCCTTGCTCATACTGCGAACAATAGGGTCGGCAACGAAGGCTGCACTTTCCGGTTCCACGTAGACGCGAGGCTTGGAACCCTCGGCTCCCATCGGAACAATCTTTGCTCCTTCTTCCTTGCTAGTAGGCAGAGCTGAGGTTATTGCTTTCACAATCTGTTTTGGAGTAATGCCATGGTCGGCATTGTATTTCAACTGGATGCTTCGGCGGCGGGCAGTTTCATCTATAGTTTTCTGCATGCTGTCTGTGATGTTGTCTGCATACATGATTACCTTGCCGTTCACATTTCGGGCTGCACGGCCTGCCGTCTGGGTCAGAGAACGGTGACTGCGCAGGAAACCTTCCTTATCTGCATCGAGAATAGCTACGAGCGAAACTTCCGGCAAGTCGAGTCCTTCTCGTAACAGGTTGACACCCACCAGTACATCGTATACTCCTGCACGGAGATCGTTCATGATCTTTACTCGGTCTAAGGTTGCCACATCACTGTGGATATAGGCAGCCTTTACGTTGTGATTGAGCAGGAACTCAGTGAGCTCTTCTGCCATGCGCTTTGTAAGAGTCGTAATCAGAACTCGCTCGTTGCGGTGTGTTCTTGTTAATATTTCGTCCAGAAGATCATCTATCTGATTCTCACTTGGACGGACTTCGATTTCCGGATCCAGGAGTCCTGTAGGACGAATCAGCTGTTCTACAACCACGCCTTCGGCTTCTCTCAATTCATAGTCTGCCGGAGTTGCACTTACGTAGATGGCCTGCGGAATGAGATCATGAAATTCCTCGAACTTCAGCGGACGGTTGTCGAAGGCAGCAGGCAAACGGAAACCATATTCTACCAGGTTCTTCTTTCGTGCCCGGTCGCCTCCATACATGGCTCCAATCTGCGGGATGCTCACATGGCTCTCGTCAACCACAAGCAGGAAATCTTTAGGGAAGAAATCGAGCAGGCAATACGGGCGTTCTCCTTCATGCCTGCCATCAAAATAGCGGGAATAGTTCTCGATGCCCGAACAGTGGCCCAATTCCTTGATCATTTCCATATCATATTCTACACGTTCCTTGATGCGCTGTGCCTTGATTCCATCTCCAATACTCTTGAAGAATTCTACCTGTTTAACCAGGTCGTCCTGAATTCTGCGAATGGCACTTTCCTGCTGTTCTTTTGTTGTTACGAAAAGGTTGGCTGGATAAATCTCGTAATCTTCGAACGAGGCAAGGCGGTGATAAGTGAGCGAATCCACTTCTTCGATACTGTCAATCTCATCGTCCCACCATGTTACGCGCAAAACATGATCGCTGTAAGCCATAAAGATGTCAACCGTTTCGCCTTTCACTCTAAAGTTGCCACGTTGCAGTTCTATGTCATTTCTAACGTAAAGTGCATCAACGAGTTTTCTCAGAAATTCATTTCTGTCGAGTCGCTGCCCGCGATGAATCTTGATGATGTTCTCCTGCATCGCCACAGGTCCGCCCATACCATAGATGCACGATACGGATGAGACAACGATGACATCCTTTCTGCCCGAGAGAAGGGCAGAAACAGCACCGAGTCGCAACTTGTCTATTTCATCATTGATGGCGAGGTCTTTTTCTATATATGTATCAGTCGTTGGCAGATAAGCTTCCGGCTGATAATAGTCGTAGTATGAAACATAATATTCTACTGCGTTCTCAGGGAAGAAACCCTTCATCTCCTGATACAGTTGGGCTGCAAGAGTCTTGTTGTGGCTCAAGATGAGCGTAGGCTTCCCCACGTTGGCAATCACGTTTGCCACCGTAAAGGTTTTACCCGAGCCGGTTACACCCAACAACACCTGTGCAGGGTCTCCTTCAAGCACCCCCTCTGTGAGTTGCTTGATGGCTTGCGGCTGGTCGCCAGTCGGCTTATATTTTGATGTAATCTTAAAATCCATTTTCTTCCTGATTTCTTCTCAAAAGTTCTGTTTCAAGGTGCAAAATTACAAAAAAAACGCCATTAATCGTTATAAAGATTAATTTTTTACGAAAAAATGTATCTTTTCTTTTGCTAATAAGTAAATTATGAGTAACTTTGCAGTTCAAAATGAGAATTATGAAAAAATTGACTCTTATTGCATCGTGTGTTGCATTGCTCTTGTCGAGCTGTGCCCACGAATATAACCAGGTATTGAAATCAGGCGATTATACTTATAAGTATGAGTACGCCAAGCAGAGCTATGCCCAGGGCAAGTATTCCCGTGCCATTCCTCTTCTGCAGGAACTGGTAACGATGAAGAAAGGTTCTACCGAGGGTGAGGAATGTTTGTACATGCTGGCTATGGCCGAGTATGGTATGAAGGATTATGAGACTGCTGCAGAGTATTTCAAGAAGTATTACTCTTCTTATCCTAAAGGTAAGTTTGCTGAAAATGCAAAGTACTTTGTAGGAGAGAGTCTGTATCAGAATGCTCCAGAACCTCGTCTTGACCAGAGTACCACGATTACTGCCATCGCAGCCTTCCAGGAGTTCCTGGATCTTTATCCAGATGCCCGACTCAAGCAGCAGGCTACAAACCGCCTTTTTGCTCTTCAGGACCTCTTGGTTGAGAAGGAGTATAAGAGTGCCAAGCTCTATTTTGATATGGGCACCTATTTCGGCAACTGTACCAGCGGAGGCAACAATTATGAGGCTTGTATCGTAACTGCACAGAATGCGCTTAAGGATTATCCTTACAGCAACCGACGCGAGGAGTTTGCATCGCTCATCATGAAAGGTAAATACGAACTGGCAAAGATGAGTGTCGAGAAAAAGCAGCTGGAGCGCTATCAGGATGCTGAGGATGAGTGTTATGGCTTTATCAACGAATATCCTGATTCAAAGGACCGTGCACTTGCCGAGAAGTATATCGAGAAGTGCAAGCAGTACGAGAAAGAGCATCCGGAGTCAGCTCTCGACCAGCTTGGCAATAATGCCAATTAAAAAAAGCATATATATAATAAGGTAAAAACAATATAATAATAATAGTACTATAATTATGGATTTCAAAAAATCAAAGGCACCAGTAAACACAGTAACTCGCAACATTATGGATCTCTGCGATGATACCCATAATATCTACGAGAGCGTAGCTATCATTGCAAAGCGCGCTAATCAGATTTCTATCGAAATCAAGCAGGAGTTGAGCAAGAAACTTCAGGAGTTTGCTTCTTATAACGATTCTTTGGAGGAAGTTTTTGAGAACCGCGAACAGATTGAAATCTCTCGCTACTACGAGAAGTTGCCAAAGCCAACTTTGCTCGCTACAGAAGAGTTTATTGAGAATAATATTTATTGGCGCGATCCTACCAAGACATCTGCACCAATGGTTCACGAGAGCGAAATTTAATATTCCAGAGCTATATGATACAGCGTAAACAGACATTATTTCTGCTCTTTGCTGTCATCGCCATTGCTATCTGTCTTTTCCTTCCTATCGCCAGCATCGCAGCTAAGACGATGGGAGGAGACACTATGGTTTATAATCTCGGAGTGGTAGGGGAGGCAGGAATGCAGATTTCAACTACTTGCGTTCCTCTGTTCCTTCTGCTCGCCGTTTCAGCCATCATAGCATTGGTAAACATCTTTTTGTACAAGAATCTGAAGCTTCAGAAATCACTCTGTTCACTTGCCATGCTTTTTGCAGGTTTATGGTATGTAGATTATATCGTGATGTTCATGGGCTTGATTCCTGTTCCTGAAGCAGAAGGAACGATGAAGTTTCAGTTTGCCGCTTGCCTTCCTTTGGTAGCAATCATATTCGAATGGATGGCAATGAAAGGTGTGAACGATGACATCAAACTCTTGAGAGCAGCAGACCGAATCAGATAAAAAATGCTAAAAAAGCATTTGAATATCGATAAAAGTTTGCTCAATTCAAATAAAAGTAGTAATTTTGCACCCGCTGTCACGAGATGGCAGCATAAAATTCAAACCTCATTATAAATTAAATTAAAATTAAGATTTAAAAATGGCAACAAAAATCAGATTGCAGCGCGGCGGTCGTAAAAGCTATGCTTTCTACAGCATCGTAATCGCTGACGTTAGAGCACCACGTGATGGTAAATTTACTGAGAAGATTGGTACTTTCAACCCTAATACCAATCCAGCTACTGTAGATTTGAATTTCGAGCGCGCACTCTACTGGGTAGAGACAGGTGCACAGCCAACAGACACAGTTCGCAACATCCTCAAGGGCGAGGGCGTTTACTTGATGAAGCACCTCAAGGGTGGCGTTAAGAAGGGCGCATTCGACGATGCTGAGGCTCAGAAGCGTTTCGACGCTTGGAAGAATAGCAAGGACGCTAAGATTTCTGCTGTTCGCGAGGGCGATGCTAAGGCAAAGAAGGAAGCTGCTGCTAAGGAGCTCGAGGCTGAGAAGAAGATGAACGAGGCAATCGCTAAGAAGGTAGCTGATAAGAAGGCTGCTGCAGCTGCTGCTGAGGCAGAGGCTAAGGCTGCTGAGGAAGCTCCTGCAGAGGAGGCTCCAGCTGAGGCTTAATCTTCGACAGAATCTTCTTTTGAGATTTTAAAGTATAAAGGTTGAATTTCTCTTTCGGGAAATCCAACCTTTTTTTTGTTTCTTTTGATTATGGGTGATAAAAAGGAAAACAGTTATTCGCATATTCTGAAATATACAGGATTGTTTGGCAGTGTGCAAGGATTGGGAATTCTTGTAGGAGTTTTGCGCAATAAATTTACGGCGCTCTTCCTCGGACCTTCTGGAATGGGACTGCTGTCTCTTTTCAGCTCAACGATTTCTGTTCTCAGTTCTGCGTGTAATTTCGGCATTCCTACAAGTGGTGTTAAATTTATTTCTGAAAAGGAACATGCTGCAGATGAATCGCAGTCCGAAAAGGCTGATATCGCCGGGGCGGTTCTTCTTGTCCGCACCTATAGTCTGCTTGCTGCATTTTTCGGAGCCATCGTCTGTGTTCTTCTGGGTCCGTTACTCAATGGGTTTACTTTTTCCTGGGGCAATCATACGCTACATTTCATTCTCCTGGCACCAACCATTTTCTTCACGATTCTGGCTGGAGGTGAAACAGCCATTCTGAAAGCTACCGGACAGTTGCGTGCGTTGGCGATGCAGGCAAGTCTTCTGGCTATTCTTCTGCTTTTGGTTTCGGTTCCGGTTTATTGGATATTTGGTGAGAGAGGTATTCTGCCCGTTCTGTTCATTTTGGCATTTATGCAATGGGCTCTGAATTTTCGATATTCCCGACGAGTTGTACGGTGGGGCGTAAATATGCGAAAAATGACGCTAGTTGCAGGTTTCCCACTTTTACGACTTGGCGGGGCATTTGTACTTTCGGGTTTGATGAATAGCGGATGCGAATTTCTGATTCGTGCCTTTTTGAACCAACAAGGCGATCTGGAAGTTGTCGGACTTTTCAATGCCGGTATAACGATTGTCTTTGTTTATGCGGGAATGGTGTTCTCGGTCATGGATCAGGATTTTTATCCCCGTCTCTCCGGCATTTCGGGTTCCAGAAAAAACGAGGAGTCTGTTAAAGAGCGCAATCTCTGTGTGAACCGCCAGCTTGAAATGAATGTCCTGTTGCTGGGGCCTATCGTTGCAGCTATCATTTTGGGTCTGCCTCTCATTATTCCGATATTATACAATGCCCAGTTTATGGGGATGCTCCAGATGACTCAGCTTGCTGCTGTTGCCATGTTGTTCAAGGCGGTTTATCTTCCAATAGAATATCTCCCGTTGTCAAGGGGAGATTCCACACTTTTTCTCATTCAGGAAAGTTTTTGTGTTATCTTGCTAATAGTCTGTGAAATCGCTGGTTATCAGTTAGATGGATTGAGAGGAGTAGGAGGGGGTATTGCCGTTGCTTATGCCATAGAGACCATTGCCGTTTTGATTTTCAGCAGAGCCGTTTATGGTTATCATTTATCCGCTCTTGGTTTCAGATTCTGTATCTTTCAGCTTCTGATTCTGCTCCTGGTGTTGTTCCTGGTTTTCATGATCAGTTATCGTGATTGGCTTTACTGGCTGATTGGCGTAATCATAGCACTTATGAGCACATCGTTTAGTTTTAGGAAAATTCGAAAACTGGTTAGATAAAAATAGAAATACTGTAGGATAAATTATTTTCTCCGAAAGATAGAAGAATATCTCCGAAAGATAAAAAAATATCTTTCGGAGATATTTTTTTATTCCAGTAGGATATTGGATTATTCCAGTAGGATAAATAAAGAAAAAGCCTTGAGAATCAGCTGATTCTCAAGGCTTTTATATGCTTTGTATCTCAAAGAAATTACTTCTTGTTGATAGCGAGGTCGATAGCTACAGCGATAGCAACAGTAGCACCTACCATAGGGTTGTTACCCATACCGAGGAAGCCCATCATCTCTACGTGAGCAGGAACTGAAGAAGAACCTGCGAACTGAGCGTCTGAGTGCATACGCCCCATAGTATCAGTCATACCGTAAGAAGCAGGACCAGCAGCCATGTTATCTGGGTGCAAAGTACGACCTGTACCACCACCAGAAGCTACTGAGAAGTATGGCTTACCAGCAGCAATACGCTCCTTCTTGTATGTACCAGCTACTGGGTGCTGGAAACGTGTAGGGTTTGTAGAGTTACCAGTGATTGATACGTCTACATCCTCGCTCCAGTTGATAGCAACACCCTCGCGAACGTCGTCAGCGCCATAGCAGTTAACCTTAGCACGTGGACCGTCGCTGTAAGCGATGCGGTTAACAACCTTCAACTCACCTGTATAGTAGTCGAACTTTGTCTGTACGTATGTGAAACCGTTGATGCGGCTGATGATCTGAGCAGCATCCTTACCAAGGCCGTTCAAGATAACGCGCAATGGGTTCTTGCGAACCTTGTTTGCCATCTCAGCAATCTTGATAGCACCCTCAGCAGCAGCGAAAGACTCGTGACCAGCCAAGAAAGCGAAGCACTGAGTCTCCTCACGGAGCAAACGAGCAGCCAAGTTACCGTGACCAAGACCAACCTTACGGTCGTCAGCTACAGAACCTGGGATGCAGAAAGCCTGCAAACCGATACCGATAGCCTCAGCTGCATCAGCAGCAGTCTTAACACCTTTCTTGATAGCGATAGCAGCACCAGCTACATACGCCCACTTAGCGTTCTCGAAGCAGATACGCTGAGTATCTTCACACATCTGATAAGGGTCAACACCTGCGTCCTCGCAGATTTGATTAGCCTCTTCCAAGCTCTTGATACCGTTAGCATTAAGAGCAGCAAGAACCTGCTTCTCGCGACGTTCCTGACTTTCGTAACTTACTTTTCTAATCATATCTGTATCTCCTTATTATTCTTTACGTGGATCAATAGCTTTAACAACACCCTGCTCAGCAGTTGTACGACCGTAGCTACCTGTGAACTTCTTGACAGCCTCGTTAGCGTCCATACCGTTCTTGATAGCTTCCATCATCTTGCCGAGGTGAACATACTCATAACCACAAACCTGGCTGTCCTTATCGAGGAACTGCTTTGTGATGTAACCCTCTGTCAACTCGAGGTAACGTGTACCCTTAGCTACAGTACCATAGAGAGTACCAGTCTGTGAACGAAGACCCTTACCCAAGTCCTCAAGACCTGCACCGATAACGAGACCGCCCTCAGAGAAAGCGCTCTGGCTACGACCGTAAACAATCTGGAGGAAGAGCTCGCGCATAGCTGTATTGATAGCATCGCATACGAGGTCAGTGTTCAAAGCCTCAAGAATAGTCTTGCCTGGGAGAATCTCAGAAGCCATAGCAGCTGAGTGAGTCATACCAGTACAACCGATAGTCTCAACAAGAGCCTCCTGAATAACGCCTTCCTTGATGTTCAAAGAGAGCTTGCAAGCACCCTGCTGAGGAGCACACCAACCCACACCGTGAGTATAACCAGAGATGTCTTTGATCTCTTTTGCCTGAATCCATTTTCCCTCTTCAGGAATTGGAGCTGGTCCGTGGTTAGGACCCTTAGCGACAACGCACATGTTGTCTACTTCTTTAGAATAGATCATATTCGCTAAATTTTATATTAATGAATATTATAAGTATAAAGTTCTGTACTTAATTCATATTGTTTTGCTGAAACATCGGTGCCATCACCTCAATTCCGAGCACAAAAGTACAAAAAAAATCCGGAAAATACCTAAAATTGGGTATTCTTTTTAACTCTTTAACCTAATATTTAGATTTTTTCTTGGGTTTATGCACAATTTCATGTATCTTTGCAAACTGAAAATTGCAATTTTGTAGATTATGATCGAAGTAAAGATAAACGATGCCAGACTTCAGCAGGCTGCCGAGGCAGGCATGGATGAATTTGTAAAGGCTTTCGTGGACGCTATCCGCGAAGCGATTGGTGGTGAACTGACTGCCGAAACCATGGCGCAGCTCAACAGCGACCAGATTACTCTTCTGGCTTGGGATATCCTGCATGAGGAGATGATGGATGGCGGAATGGTTCAGCTCATACATAACGGTTACGGTGCTTTCCTCTGGAAGAACCCTACCGACAAGGCGTTTAAAAACTGGGGATTGACAGAACTCGCCAAACTCATCAAGAAGAGTCATTTCCTGTATAAGACAAACCATGAGGAGATTGAGCGCGATCTGACCGATGAGGAGTTTATGGCGCTCTACGAGAAATTTCCTGAGTTTGATGATTTTGACGATGAGTTCGTTGAGAACGAAGAAGAGTGGACCAGCAAGGTTGCCTTCTACATCGATGATCATATCGACAATTTCTGCGAAATTGTCAAACTATAAACTTATAATACATTATTATATATATGAACAAGCAAGAACAGGAACTCCGTAAGAAGAGTCCGATACAGATACGCAACAAGAAGGCTTCGTTCGAGTACTTCTTCGTTGATACTTATACCGCAGGCATTGTGCTTACGGGTACAGAGATAAAGTCAATCCGTGGCGGAAAGGCTTCGCTGGTAGATTGTTATTGCGATTTCTATCAGGGCGAACTTTGGGTCAAGGGAATGAACATCTCTCCTTATTTTTATGGTTCTTTCAGCAATCATGAGGCTCGCCGCGACCGCAAGCTTCTTCTCACCAAGCGCGAATTGCGCCGTCTTGAAGAGGACAGCAAGCAGCCTGGTTTCACCATTGTTCCAACCCTCATCTTTATCGATAATCACGGTAGAGCCAAGGTGGATATTGCTCTCTGTAAGGGAAAGAAGGAGTATGACAAGCGCCAGACTCTGAAGGAGAAGGAAGACAGAAGAGAGATGGATAGAGCAATCAAGCACTTTTAGACAATGATGAATTTAAGAGAGATTGTGAAGGAGAAAATTCTGATTCTCGATGGTGCCATGGGTACTGAGATTCAGAAGTATAATCTTACAGAAGAAGACTTCAGAGGCGAGCGGTTCCGCGATTTGCCGGGTATGATGAAAGGCAACAACGACATGCTCAACATTACTCGTCCTGATGTGATATCTGATATTTACCGACGCTACCTGGAGGCTGGTGCCGATATTATTACCGCAAATACTTTTTCGTGCCAGCGCATTTCGCAGGCTGATTATCACCTGGAGAACTGCGCCCGCGAAATGGCTTTCGAGGGTGCCCGACTGGCACGTATCGAATGCGATAAGTTTTCTACGCCTGATAAACCTCGCTTCGTTGCAGGAGATGTGGGACCAACCAACAAGACTTGCTCCATGAGTCCGGACGTCAGCAATCCTGCCGCCCGCGAGATTACCTACGATGAACTTTTCACCGATGTATGCGAACAGGTGGACGGACTTATCGAAGGCGGTGCTGACGTGATTCTCATCGAAACCATCTTTGATACACTCAACTGCAAGGCGATGATAGATGCAGCGCTCACCATGATGAAGAAACATGGAGTAGAGTTGCCTGTCATGATCAGTCTTACGGTAAGTGATCTGGCGGGCAGAACGCTCAGCGGTCAGACAGTAGATGCTTTCCTTGCTTCGCTTTCTCCTTATCCTATCTTCTCTGTCGGCATGAACTGCGCCTTTGGTGCTCCTCAGATGAAACCTTTCATCGAGCACATGGCTCAGGTTGCACCTTATTATATTAGTGCGCATCCTAATGCCGGTTTGCCTAACGAAATGGGCGAATATGATGAGACAGCCGAATCGATGGCTCCGCAAATAGCCGAATTCATCGATGAAGGTATCGTGAACATCATTGGCGGATGCTGCGGTACAAGTCCCGAATTCATCGCTCATTATGCCCGTATCGCTGAGGGTAAGAAGCCGCACCAGGTGGTGGAGAAACCTAAGTATATGTGGCTCTCGGGATTAGACCTTCTGCAGGTCGATGATTCCGTACATTTGCCGGTTGACGCCAGTCGGTTTGTCAACGTGGGTGAACGCTGTAACGTAGCTGGTAGCAGGAAGTTCCTGCGTTTGATTAACGAAAAGAATTATGAAGAAGCCATCGGTATTGCCAGAAAGCAAGTGGCTGATGGAGCAGCTGTCGTTGACGTGAATATGGACGATGGTTTGCTTGATGCGAAAGCCGAGATGGTTAATTTCCTGAATATGATTGCAGCCGAACCTGACATTGCGAAGGTTCCGGTGATGATCGATTCTTCCAAATGGGACGTCATCGTGGCTGGCTTGAAGTGCTGCCAGGGCAAGTGTATTGTCAATTCCATCAGTTTGAAGGAGGGTGAGGAAGTATTCCTTTCTCATGCCCGCGATGTGTTGCGCTATGGTGCAGCCGTTGTTGTGATGTGTTTTGATGAGGTTGGTCAGGCTACCACTTTCGAGCGCCGCATCGAGATAGCAGAACGTGCTTATCATCTTCTGGTAGACAAGTTGGGCATGAATCCGCTCGATATCATCTTCGACCCGAACGTACTTGCCATAGCTACCGGTATGGAGGAGCATGATAATTATGCCGTTGAGTTCATCCGTGCAACGGAGTGGATTCATCAGAACCTGCCTGGCGCACATGTCAGCGGAGGTGTCAGTAACCTCTCGTTCTCATTCCGTGGCAATACTTACATCCGTGAGGCTATCCATTGTGTTTTCCTGCATCATGCCCAGCAGGTAGGTATGGACTTTGGTATTGTAAATGCCAAAGCCAGAATGGATTACAATAAAATTCCTGAAGAACAGCTTCTTCTCATCGAGGATGTGGTGCTGAATAGAAGGAAAGGTGCAGCTGACGAACTCATCGAGCTTGCGGCAGAGATAAAAGCCCAGGCTGATGCTGCCAAGGCTGCAGCTAAGGCAGGCGGTGTTGCTCCCAAGAAACCGGCTGCTCCTGAATGGCGAAAGGAGAGTGTGGAAGAACGTCTGAAGTATGCGCTGAGAAAGGGAATCACCGATTTCCTGCAGCAGGATATTGACGAAGCACTTGCCAAATATCCTCATGCAGTAAACGTAATTGAGGGTCCTCTGATGGACGGCATGAACCTGGTAGGCGAACTTTTTGGAAAAGGCGAAATGTTCTTGCCGCAGGTTGTCAAGACGGCTCGCACGATGAAATCGGCAGTTTCTATCCTTCAGCCTCATATCGAGGCAGAAAAACAGGGTGGAGCAACAACTGCCGGCAAGATTCTGATGGCAACTGTGAAGGGCGATGTTCATGATATCGGAAAGAACATCGTATGCGTGGTTATGTCATGTAACAATTACGAAATCATCGACTTAGGTGTGATGGTTCCAGCCGAACAGATTGTACAGAAAGCTATCGATGAAAAGGTAGATGCAATCGGTTTGAGCGGACTTATCACCCCTTCGCTTGAAGAAATGGTTCATGTGGCCCGAGAAATGCAGAAGGCTGGTTTGCGCATTCCTATCATGGTAGGTGGGGCAACGACGAGCGAACTGCATGTGGCTCTGAAGATTGCGCCTGAATATGACGGACCGGTCATCTGGGTGAAGGACGCATCGCTCAATGCCGGAATCTGTGCCCGATTCCTCAACGAGGCTGAATGTCCTAAGTTTGAGGCGGAACTGAAGGAACGCTACGAGAAACTTCGCCAGAACTATCATGAAGAGCAGGCTAAGATAGCCTCGCTCTCAGAGGCAAGAAAGAACAAGCTGGAGCTGTTCTGACAAGATAAAGAATACAACGTTTTTAGGATAATTATATGATTAAAACTGTGATTTTTGATATGGGTGGTGTCATCATCACCCTCGACGAGAATGAGGCAGGCAAACGTTTCATTGAGTTGGGTATGAAGGAGTTTGCAGAGAAGATGGACCCTTATAAGCAGGTTGGCTTGAACGGCCAGCTGGAAGAGGGCAAGATTTCCGAGGAGGAATACCGTCGGGAAGTGTGCAAGAAGATTGGCCGCGAGGTAACCTTCGAGGAACTGCAGCATTGCTGGCTGGGCTACATGAAGGAAATTCCAGAACGCAATCTGGTTACTCTCCGCAATCTTAAGAAGCAGGGCTACCGTGTAATCTTGCTCAGTAATACCAACCCTTATGTTTCTGCCTGGGTAGACAGCGAGGCATTCTCCGGCGATGGTCATCCTATTGGTGATTATTTCGATGCGATGTACCGTTCTTATGAGGTGAAGTATATGAAGCCGGATGAGAATTTCTTCCGTTATGTCCTTTCTCAGGAGAAGATTATGCCAGAGGAGTGCCTGTTTATTGATGATGGTCCCCGTAACTGCTGCTCAGCATCTGAGTTGGGTCTGTTTACTTATTGTCCGCAGAATGGAGAAGACTGGTGCGATAAGATTTATGAGCATTTGAAGTAATTATTTGTGGTGATTATTTGCACTAAAATGCAAATAATTGCCATTTTATTTTGTGCTCTGCAATAAAAAATGTACTTTTGCAGTCGCAAATATTAAATACATAATACAATGATTAAGAAGAAAAGATGGCATTGCTTGCCAGGTCAGCCTCTTACAGAGCTCGACAAGCAGGTAATGTTTTGGGAAAACAAGGGTAAACTTGTTCCTACCCGTGACTTGATTAAAACTCCAGAACAGATAGAAGGCATCCGCAAGAGTGGTGTCGTAAACACCGGTTGTCTCGATGCGGTAGCAGAGATGATCCGTCCGGGAATCAACACCCAGGAGATTGATGATCTCTGCATGCAGTATTGTAAGGATCATAATGCCATTCCTGCATGCCTCAACTACGAAGGCTATCCTAAGAGCGTTTGTACTTCTATCAACGAAGTAGTTTGCCATGGTATTCCTAAGGAAGAGGATGTGCTCGAAGAGGGCGATATCATCAATGTGGACATGACAACCATCGTAGATGGCTATTACGCTGATGCCAGCCGTATGTTCATCGTTGGCGGCAAAACTACTCCTGAAAAAGAGCAGCTGGTTCGCGTAGCCAAGGAATGCCTGGAAATTGGTATGGAGGTTGCCAAGCCATACTCGTTCGTAGGTGATATCGGTCATGCTATCGAGAAGCATTGCAAGAAGTATGGCTATGGCGTGGTTCGCGATCTTTGCGGTCATGGCGTAGGTTGCAAGTTCCATGAAGAGCCTGAGGTTCTTCACTATGGTCATAAAGGCACGGGCATGCTGCTTGTTCCGGGCATGGTGTTCACCATTGAGCCAATGATTAACATGGGAACCTGGCAGGTATTCATCGATGCCGACGATCCATACGGATGGGAAGTAATCACCGGTGATGAGAAACCATCTGCACAGTGGGAGCACACGCTTGTGATGACAGAGACAGGTGTGGAGATTCTTACACACTAGTGTTAGTTAATAGTTGATAGTTTATAGTTAATAGGGCATTCTTGCTTGAGTCTCATGGATAAGGTGTTTTATGCTATAAACTATAGTTAGTTAATAGTTGATAGTTAATAGTTAATAGGGCATTTTTTGCTTGAGGTTTATGCTATAAACTATAAATTATAAATTATAAACTTTGATATAACTTTGATATAATGAAGGATATATATATATTAGGTATAGAGAGCAGCTGCGACGATACCTCTGCCGCAGTGCTCAAGAATGGTGTGCTGCTGAGCAATGTAACCGCCTCTCAGGAGGTTCACAAGGCTTATGGCGGTGTTGTTCCGGAGTTGGCTTCCCGTGCCCACCAGCAGAATGTGGTTCCAGTCGTTGACCAGGCCATCGCGCGTGCCGGCATCAAGAAGGAAGATCTTTCTGCCGTAGCCTTCACCCGTGGTCCGGGTCTGATGGGCTCGCTTCTCGTGGGTGTAAGCTTTGCTAAGGGATTCGCCCGTTCGCTCAATATCCCGATGATAGATGTAAACCATCTGCAGGGTCATGTGATGGCTCATTTCATCAAGGAGAGCGATGATGACCAGAGCGCACCTCCATTCCCATTCATCTGTCTTCTCGTGAGCGGTGGAAATTCGCAGATCGTAAAGGTGAATGCCTACAACGATATGGAAGTGCTGGGACAGACCATCGATGATGCGGCTGGCGAGGCTATTGACAAGTGTGCCAAGGTGCTGGAGTGGGGGTATCCTGGTGGTCCTGTCGTAGATAAGTATGCACGCCAGGGCAATCCGAAGGCATTCAGTTTCTCTGAGCCTCATATTCCGGGTTTGAACTACAGTTTCTCAGGTTTCAAGACAAGTTTTCTCTACAGCTTGCGCAAATGGGTGGCTGCTGATCCTGACTTTGTTGAGAAGAACAAGTACGATCTGGCTGCCAGCATAGAGTTTACCATCGTTGATATTCTGATGAAGAAACTCCGCATGGCTGTCAAGCAGACCGGCATCAAGCATGTGGCTGTAGCTGGAGGTGTGAGCGCCAATAATGGTTTGCGCAACGCTTTCCGCGACCATGCCAAGCGCTTCGGCTGGACTATCTACATCCCAAAGTTCAGCTATACTACCGATAATGCGGCGATGATAGGCTGCGTGGGAACCTTCAAGTATCGTGATGGTGAGTTTGCAACCATCGACTTGCCAGCCTATAGTAAAGTAACATTTAAGTAATTAAGAGTTTATAGTTTATAGTTAATAGGGCAATCTTGTTTCAAGGTGGTTCATGCTATAAACTATAAATTGTAAACTGTAAACTAAAAAAGATGGAATTTGAAACAAAGATATTGAGCAAGGGCATCCAGGAGATGCTCTACAACAGTGACAAGACAGTAGGCACAGCAGAGAGCTGCACAGGCGGTCGTATCGCCGAGGCGCTGATTTCTGTGCCAGGTGCCAGCAATTACTTCAAGGGTGGTGTAGTAAGCTACACCAACGAGGTAAAGGAGAATCTTCTGGGCGTGAGCCATGAGGTTCTGGAGGAGCAGACTGCCGTTTGCGAAGAAGTGGCTAGGGAGATGGTGCTCGGCACAATCAAGACCCTGAATGTAGACTTCGCCATTTCAGCAACGGGCGTGGCTGGTCCAACGGGTGGAACTCCAGCCATTCCTGTGGGCACAATCTATGTAGGTTATGGCGATAAGAACGATGTTCGCGTGGTAAAACTCACCGATGATTTCGGACGTGACATCAACCTTGCAATTGCCACAAATACAGCGCTTAAAGGCATGCTCGAATTCTTGAAAGAACATGCAGAAGAACTTAAAAAAGAGGCTTAATTGCTAATTTAAGGCTACTAAATATTAATAATCCTTAAAAGATAGCGTTCTTTTAGGGATTATTTTGTTATTACCAAATTATTTTGTAATTTTGCACTCTGTTTGGAATAGGTATCAATTAACGAATTACAAAATTAAAGATAGAAATGTCTAAGATTTGTCAAATTACAGGTAAGAAGGCACAGTTAGGTTGCAATGTGTCTCACTCAAAGCACCGTACAAAGAGAAGCTTTGATGTTAACCTCTTCAGCAAGAAATTCTACTATGTAGAAGAGGGTTGCTGGATCAGCCTCAAGATCAGTGCTGCTGGTCTTCGTCTTATTAATAAGGTAGGTCTCGATGCTGCTTTGAATCAGGCAGTAAAGAAGGGCTACGTAGATTGGAAGGACATTAAAGTTATAGGAGAATAAATATCATGGCAAAGAAAGCAAAAGGTAATAGAGTACAGGTTATCCTCGAGTGCACTGAACACAAGAACAGTGGTATGCCAGGTACAAGCCGTTACGTGACTACAAAGAATCGTAAGAACACTCCTGAGCGTCTTGAGTTGATGAAGTACAACCCAATCCTTAAGAAGATGACTCTTCACAAGGAGATTAAGTAAGTTTAGCTTACAAGTTTAATAATTTTATCAATTTAAATAGACTATGGCAAAGAAAGCGGTCGCTACCCTCCACGAAGGTAACATGGATGGTCGCGCATATACAAAGGTTATCAAGATGGTTAAGAGCCCTAAGACTGGTGCATACGTTTTCGATGAGAAGATGGTACCAAACGAGGCTGTTAAGGATTTCTTCAAGGATTAATTTTCTTGCAGATGATGCATCGTTGAATTAAGATTACATCAAAATTCAAATATAAAGATAAAGGTCGCTACCCAATTAGGGTAGCGACCTTTTTTTAGTGTGTCGGTGCTGGGGGGTAACTCCCCACATCTACTCTATTAGCCGTAGATTACTCCAGTCCATCGCCGCTGCCAGGAGTGGTGGTGCCGCTGTCGCCGCCAGGAGTGGTAGTGCCGCTGTTGCCGCCGCTAGGGGTAGAGCCGCCGCCTCCGTCGTTGTCCTTGCCGTCGCCCGGCACAGAGCCCTCGTCGGTAGTTTTGCCGTAGGTGTCATACTCCTCTATGCGGCATTTCTTGCGCAGCTCAGCGTTGCTCCAAGTCTTGGTGTTGCGCACGATGAGGTGTACGCCCTCCACGCTCGCTGCCGATACCTTGTCCTTGGTAGCCTCGGCACGTGATGTCATACCGATGGAGAAGAGACCCAGGTCGGAGAGACGTACGCTCTTGCCATCGAGGATGAGCTCTTGCAGGCAGTCGAGTGTATCCATCAATACGCCGTGTACGGTGCCTCGGCTGTAAGGAGAGTTGTGCTCCGAGATGTGAGTTACAAACTCCTCGAAGTTCATCTCACGGTCAGTTACAGCAGTTGCGTAATACATCTGCTTGTTCTTGTTAGGTCCGCTCTGAGGAGTGCGAGTTACTTTACGATACTTCAATGTTCCTTTTGTTGCCATAGTTCTTTTTGTTTTAAAGTGATTGAAAAATAGTTTATACCCCCATGCATGATAATAGTTTATAGTTTAAAGTTTATAGTTTATAGCAGTCTTGCTATACGGCGAAGCCGCTATTAACTATTAACTATCAACTATCATACCCCCATGCATGATGTTACTCCGAGGGTAGTGCCGAGCGCCGTCAAGATTGTGAGTACAATCTGAAAAATCTGTTTCCAAGTTTCTTTCTTCATAATTTTCTAGTTTTTTAGTGATTAATAATGTTCTTGATTACAGGTGCAAAGGTACTACATTTTTCCTACACCACCAAAAATCACCTTGCAGAGTTATGTGAAATTCCATTAACATTTCTGCCATAGATTGTGAGGGGAAAAAACATGGAAATTAGAACTTTTTACGTTAAATACATATTTGATAAGTAGATTTTGAAGAAAATATTTGGAGAAATCAAATAAAACCAGTATCTTTGCAGCACTAGAATCCGCCACGCTTCCCATAGAACAGCGTACCAGGGCGGAACTTTTTGTTTATATGCGTATGGAATATATTAATCCACCACTTGGTTCCGTTCTTTGTTGCTTGTTATATTGGCTCAATGCCATTGATCCACGAAATGAATTATGTGCTAAGTTCAAGGACTTATTGTCACAATATCCAGAAGTTGACACGAATGCCATGGGATTTCCTAAACATTGGCAAGATGAGCCATTGTGGAGATAGCAGTTTGGTGTTCGGATAAGCTATATCCGAACACCGCCTACTATCTCCATAAAGGTTCATTTTCCCATCCTTGCGGAAAGCCCATGGCATGCAAATCTACATTAGAGTATTTTGCAAAGAGTTTGAGTAGAGAACTTTTCAAGTCCATGCAAGGTTTAATAGTTTGTTCCAAATATAATAAGGTGCATAGCTGATGGTACAACTTGATAGGCTTCTGACTTGGAGTAATCCAATTGAGAGGAAGTCGGTTCGGTAATTGAGGTTTCAAGGCAAAACGCCTATTCCATATACGTGCATGATGAGCACAGCAATTACGAAGTACGGTAATGCACCTTATCCAACTTTCCAAATAAGTGTATTGAGGAAGTCCAAACTCTCTTGCCACTTGCTTCTTTAATCGATTGTCCTTAAACAGGCAAAACAACTTGGAAAGAGTACCAAATGAAACAACCTCCAAGGTCTTCCACACGGGTGGAAGAGCTGGATAATTATATTTCTCGGAATGTTCCTTGATGAAATCTTCATTTGAGCGAGACACCTCTTTCTTGATATTGTCAAGACAACCTTCATAAAACTCTGCATCCTTGAACAATGACGAATCCATAAACCAAAATGCCCCATGTTCCATTGAGAACACTTGAATCATCTTGGTTCGGAGAGAAATCTCAATATCTTGGATAGCCTTGAATATAAGTTGGCGTAGTTCTTTATCAAAGAGATAAAGGTTGATGGCTTGCTCGAATGTACTGCCGGATTTGTAAAGATGCTGTTGTCGGTCTTGCTCCATGTATCGAAGATAACTAGCGATACGGAAATAGCTGATATTGCGAAGCTGTAACTTGGCTGTAGCAACATCCTCTATCATTAGTCCTCTGTTTTGGAGCAAGGCTAATTGTTCATCTATATTTATCGGTTGTTTGTCGTAGTTCATATACCCATATAAAAAGCGAAGTCCCACCGTGGTACGCATCGTTGAGAGGCGTGGTGGGATTTGTTGCTGCAAAAATACGCTTTTTTGTCGGAATCTCCAAATATTTTCTTAGAAAACTGCATTTTATGCATGGGATTTAACACAAAAAGTTCTAATTGCCATAAAATTCTCATCGTAATTCATAGGATATTTAGAAAATTATCGTATCTTTGTCCCCGAATTAAGGCGTTCTTTGTATATTGCAAAATACAGAAACTAGCAGAAGTCCGCTCGTTTCCATATTGTTACCTATATAATATAGGCAAACGCCCAACTTCTTGATTTTCAATCAAAGTCCAATTTAGAGCGAGTTATTTTTTTTATGTTAAAAAAACTAACTCATAGTTTTGTGGGTCATAACTCATAGCTTTGTGATGAGATAGTCATAGTTTTAGGGGCAATGAAAGTATGCATCTCGATACCGCTAAAAAATCGATTACAAATTACAATTTCAGTTATTACAGTTTTATTTTGACCCAATATCACGCTTTTAAAATGTAAGTATAGAAAAGTATATATAAATATTAGTAGTAACAGATTGTTACTACCTTTAAACCCTTATACCCCCTCAGGAAAAAACTGTAATAACTGAAATTGTAATTACCGTAATACAAATAATCTTCAAAAATCCTTGGTTGTTTCAAAAACATTTCTACCTTTGTGGGCAGCATTGCTTAAGCATCCAGATGAAGCTTTGATGGATGACATCGGGAAAATAAATGTTGCTATATGAGAAACTAATCTTATATTGATGCAGCAACAAAGATTAATCCCGCCTCGACGTATTTAAAACTTTGTCGGTGTGCGGGATTTTTTTTGCTTTATAGAAAGACAGGTCAAGGACTTGTCGGAGTATGCAAAATATAAGGGTTTCGAAGTCTGCAAGGTCTTTGAGGAACACATCTCTGGCGCAAAGAAGAATGATGAGCGTCCAGTGTTGTGTGAGGCAATGGAGTTCTGTAAGGAAAAGCGCATCAGCATTTGCATCGGCAGCAAGTACATTCACAAGGATAATCTAAAAAAGGTTCTCTCTACATAAGAATGGAGAGCACCGATGATGGTTAAAAGATATGAAAAAAGATGCTCCCGTTTTTAACTTCAACTGTTTTAGATGGTCTTTATATTGTGACTATATTAGTAAAATAGAGAATAATAAAATTATGAGAAGATTATTTGTAAGTCTGATGCTGACTTTGACAGCATTCATAGCAAACGCCCAGCCTTCTGCCATCGCTCCACATGACTATCAGCAGATGCTGAAGAAGGGAATAGATGTAGATTGGTGGGGAAGAAGTGAGAAAAATAAATATGGTGCCTATTCGGAAACAGCTGTAAAGAGATTTGCACAGCAAGGTATCAAGCATGTAAGATTCCGCCTGCATCATTATCATTTCACGGATGAGGATTTCAAGAGACTGTTTTCGCAGATAAATACCTGCATGCAGAATAACCTGATTCCAATTATAGCCTTCTCCGCCAAACCTTATAAGGAGAATCCAAATGCTGAGGAGCATGAGAAAGTAGTAGAGTGGTGGAAGATAATGGCTGAAAGATGCAAGGATCTCTCGCCAAAGGTTTCGTTTGATTTGATTGTAGAACCTTCGGACAAAGTAAAAAAGGATGTGGCAGAACTCAACTCTCTTTATGAGGATTGTGTGGCGACTATTCGCAAGACCAATCCAAAGCGAATAATCTTTATAGCCCCTCCGAAACTGTCTCATCCAGAAGGTCTTAAAAACTTGAAGATTCCTTCGATGGGAAACGGCTATCTGATGGCAGAATGGCATTTCTATGCAGCTGGTCCCAGCAAGTCAAACGACAAAAAACGCTGGACTTCAGGTACGGCAAAAGAAAAGCAACTGATAAAGAAAAGTATCAAGGTTGCAGTTGATTGGCAAAAGGAAACTGGTATTTATACATGGGTTGGGGCTTGGATGCCTGGAGATTATAACAAAGGCGATAATTATAGTGTAAAAGAACAGATAGAATTTGCTTCATTCATGACGCAGCAACTTGATAAGTATGGAATCCCCTTTGCTATTAATTCCGATGATAAGTTTTACGATTATCAAGCAGAACAATGGATTCCCCAATATAAAGATTTGTTGAATACCTTAATTCCGCAACACTATAGTTTAATATTATTTATAAGTGCCTGAGCAACAAAAAAGTTACCCAGGATTTTGCCATGTCAGAATTTTCACTTACCTTAGTGTTGCGAAAAGAAGACAAGCAAAACTCTAATATGACATGGCAAAGATACAAATAAAATCTGAGAAACTCACTCCTTTTGGGGGAATTTTTTCGATTATGGAGCAATTTGATGCTCTTTTAGCTCAAACCATAGATTCCACCTTGGGATTGAGATGCACTATGTTTGGTTATCAATATAGCGAGATTCTACGCTCTCTGATGTGCGTATATCTTTGTGGTGGCTCATGCATTGAGGATGTTACAACTCACCTGATGAAACATTTGTCTCTTCATCCAACTCTTCGCACTTGCAGCGCAGACACCATATTACGTGCTATCGAAGAACTGACTTTTAAGAGCATCACCTATAAGTCTGCTTCTGGCAAATCCTATGATTTCAATACTGCAGACAAGATGAACTGCTTACTGGTCAATGCCCTGCTTGCTACTGGTCAATTGAAATCCGGTCAAGAGTATGATTTTGACTTTGACCATCAGTTCATTGAAACAGAGAAGTATGATGCAAAACCAACCTACAAGAAGTTCTTGGGCTATAGTCCAGGCGTAGCTGTCATTAACGACATGATTGTTGGTATTGAAAATAGAGACGGCAACACAAACGTACGCTTCAACCAAAAAGAAACTTTGGAAAGAATCTTCAAGCGATTGGAGGCTTCGGAAATATATATTTCTCGTGCCCGCATGGATTGCGGCTCATGTTCGGAGGAAATCGTAGATATGGTAGAGGCTCATTGCAGGCATTTTTATATTCGTGCCAACAGATGCTCTTCTTTCTACGATTCCATGTTTGCCTTAACTGGATGGAAAACTGTTGAAATCAACGGTATTGAGTTTGAGTTGAATTCTATCCTTGTTGAGAAATGGAAAGGAAAACCGTATCGTCTTGTCATACAGAGACAAAGGCGAATAGATGGAGACCTTGACATTTGGGAAGGCGAATATACCTACAGATGTATACTGACTAACGATTACAAGTCGAGTGCAAGAGACATCGTGGAATTCTACAATCTTCGTGGTGGCAAGGAACGCATCTTCGATGACATGAACAATGGCTTTGGCTGGAATCGATTGCCAAAATCGTTCATGGCACAGAATACTGTATTCCTGCTTATGACAGCTCTCATCAGAAACTTCTACAAAGCTATTATGCAGAGATTGAAAACCCATGAATTTGGATTGCGTGCCACCAGCAGAATCAAGACCTTTGTTTTCAAGTTCATCTCTGTTCCTGCGAAATGGATTAAGACATCACGTAGGCATGTATTGAACATTTACTCAGACAACAATGCTTATGCCAACCTGTTCAAGACAGACTTTGGTTAAAGACCATGCTTTTCTGGTTAAACCAGCGTATTACCTCAAGTCGCTTTATGGGGTAAGGGGATTTTGTGTCTGCGACATTTCTGTTGTGCAAGAAATATGTACAATAAAATGAATTTTGTCGCTTTGCAAGCAAAATCCCACTAAACCCTATAGGTTGCGGATTTGAGGGAATACAATATTTATGTGACATTTGAATGAGTCTTTGCGAAAAGAGCGGCCTTCGGGTCGCTCTTTTTTGTAATATATATGAGGACGTTGAAGGTGAACTTTCGCAAGTAAGCCCCACACGCCCTGAACCAACGGTCACCGGCCGAAGGGAATTGAAAATCGCTGGCCGAAGGGTAAAGCAAAGGTAAAGGGCAGAAGCTCCTAGCCCGTACTTGAACCACTTGCGAAACTTTGGTATATAATAATTACCCATGGTGGGGCGAGCTATCAAGTGGTAAATAAAGAGGTGCACCAGCAGTAACCTATGATAAGGAATTTTATAAAGGATTAACGACAATGTGCCGAGCACATCTACCGTAAATTTTCCAAAAAGTAGAAGGAACTGGTAGCTTCCGGGCTGCCAGTTCCTTTACTATAAAAATGCACACTTTTGCTAGATTTTTACTTAATTTTCTGTGAGATAGTAAAAAAATAGCACTCTTTTTGGGATTTAAGGAATCCTATATCGCTTGTTTATTCCAAATAAGAAAGCTAATTTTGAGGCAAAAATTGGAATAAGCTATGACTAAAGGTAGAAGTTACATCAACTCTTATGCTGATAGAATCATGAGAGAAAATATGATTGAGGAGGTGGGAACACTGCTCGATTTGATGATGAATGAGGATATGATGACCCCCAAGGAGATTCATATGGAGTTTGGTGTAGACCCTAAAACTATCGCTGCGCTGAGAAAGAAGAAGACATCTGTTACCTTTGAGAGCATCCGAAAGTTTTGTTATGTCATAGGCTATTACCTGATGAAAGAAGAGGCTGCCAGAGAAAGTAAGGTAAGATGGGGGAGAGACAAGGAGCAACAAAAGAAGGATGAGATGAATGAAATCAACAAACTGAAAGAGCGTTATGAGAAGATATATGGCATGATGGCTAGCTTCGTGGAGGATTTATATAAGAAGAAAGACTTGCGCCAAGTGGTGAAGAATGAGAGTTTGCCAGGGTAGCGCAACCTAATATGCTATTAATTAATAAATTTTTCTTGTAAAAATGAAAGTTCATATCAGAATGGGCGAAGATTATTTGCCTTAAAGACTACCGTATGCAACAAGGTTGTGTTCGGACACCGTTTGCTAGAAGTCCTTTCCCCAACGATAGGTAAACGTGACTTGTTCTTTATCATTAACATTCTAACAAGAAAAGGAAAATGTCGTTAGAAGAAATTTTTGCCCAGGCAATTCTGACTGGTGGAGTAACCATACTGAATTGCTCTGTAGTCATTGGTAGCAATGCGCAGGTGAGTGATTTTTTGCAGAATACAGCTGCTGGTACCCAAAATCTTAAAGTAGACCAGGAAATCAAGGTGGACCCCAGACTCAAGACTGAGAAGGCTGCCCTGATATGGAAAACACTGGCAGAACATAAGTATATTCATACTGAGGGCTCTTGGTATGTATGGGATCGTACGCAGGCTGAGTATGGATATATGGTGTATATCGTATCCGATATTCTGGGAGTGAAGCACCCTGCTAACAATACTATCATGTGGAAACCTTTTCAGGCCCTATTCTTGAATGCTTCGCATATCGAAGGTGTGGCTAAAGCATCGGTGAGCAATAACATATCACAGTTTAGTAATTATAATGCCTGGTGTAATGAGGCAAAAAATATTCGAAGAATTTTATTGGAATATATCTCTTGATGTTCAGATACTTATAGCTGATATAATCGTATAATATTATATAACAGTTATAAAGATAACATTTTACTTCTTAGTACCTTTGCCCCCGTAATCAGATGCACAGTGCGTCTGGTTGCGGGGACTTTGCGTATTGCGGGTTCTCAATCTTTTAATACATATAATATGTTTACAAGACTGATGGCGCAGCACCCGATATTCGGGGATATGAGAGGCGCAGTGAATGAGAAGGGAGTGGTGCTCTTCCTGGTGAACGACGTGGTGGACATGTTTGGGCTGAAGCCCGAACGAGTGGTGGCGAGAGTGATGGCATCCCAGGGCACGCTCCACTGGTTTGACCTGAAGCTACAGGAGGGCGGCATGGTGTCGGCTCCGATGTGCGACGTGAGAATGCTTCAGGACTTGGCTTGCGACGTGGGCCGGAAGGGCAAGAAAGCCATGGAGTGGGTAGGGAAGAAGCTGGTGGCTGACTTCCAGGACGAGGTGAAGCGCAAGAAGTATGAGCTGGATGTGCCGCCCGTCATGGAGAGAACGGACAAGAAGTTTGACCTCCACTTCTATGACGACGTGATGAAGGTGAACCATCAGGTGTTCCCGATTTTTATTTTAAGTTAAAGAGACATTAATAACCTATTATTATTTTTACAAAGTTATGAAGAAAGCAACTAGCAAGAAGCTGCTCAATGCAGTAAAGGTGGACGGTGCTGTGATCACCGAGGAGAATGGTAACGTATCAGTGCGCAAGGCGCCATGGAACGAGACGGAGGTAATCAGTGACAAGCCGCAAGTGATCAGGGGCAGAATGATATTCTCGGGTGGCGAGAATGGGCGAGGCGACTGGGTGGACTTCAAGCCTTATATGCAGGGCAAGCGAGAGAAGCCCTTCACGGAGATTCTCAAG